>JAYTMT010000298.1:0-6536 GCA_043728315.1 Polaromonas sp.
TGGGGGGAACGGGCAAACTCGGGCTAAAGCCCTCAGACAGCGCCCGTTCCTGATCCCCATTTGCCCCTAAAAAACCAGCCCAGCGCCCTGATCGTTTGCGCATTGGCACAGCACTCGCTTAGCCGCAGGGCGAGGTGGTTGGCTGGGAACGGTTGAAAACTGCTCAGCTTCAGAGGTAAGAGCACTCTGGAGTTCAATTTCACGCGTAGATTTCCAATTTGCAAGAAAAATAGTGACAATGTCAGCGTCATATGGTCATAGCTCGCTATGTTTTATATAGTATTTAACACTCTAAGAACAACGTGTCTGCGGTATTAAAGCCAAAACGCTGATCGGGCGCGATAAACAGAGAAATAAACAAGGCGAACACATAAATACAACTATCCGGCGGGCTCAAGCAAAACGCGCCACATCCATAGCGCGGCGCAAATCCTGCGGCAGCGGGCTTGGCGTTCCCATCAGGTCGGCCACTAAAGCCTGCGCACAAATGGCCGCCAAGCTCAGGCCGCGCGAGCCCATGGCCGTGCAAATGTGCAGGCCGTGGGCATGGGTGGCATCTAGTGCGCCCACTATGGGCATGCGGTCGTGCGTAGTGCAGCGCATGCCTGCCCAAGCTTGCAACTTGCCCGCGCGCTCTTGCGTGGCTATCAGCTTGGCGGCGCAGGGCAGCAGGGCGGCTAGGCGTTCGGTGTTGGCGGTTTTGCCTTCGTCAGTGCACACCGCGCTGCTTAGGCCGTGCTCATAGGTAGAGCCGCTTAGCCAGATCGGGCCTTGGGACGTGGGCACATTGGGTATGAAGTGGCCTGAGCCATTGAGTGGAAAAGCCCTTTGGGTGGCGCTAGGGTGCTGCGCAATATGCAGCGCAAAGGCTTCTTGCCAAGCCGCATCCCAAGCGCCGAACAGCACTTGGCCAGCCACTGCGTCTACCGTGAGGCGCTTATACTGCTCTGCCAATTCAATTGCGCCGTGGGCGTTGGCCAAAATCAGGCAGTCGGCGCTGGCTATAACTTCGCCATTGGCGCTTAGCGCAGCCCATTTTTCCGACAATTGTTTTTTTGCTTTTCCAGCAAACTCCGCATCCAGTCTCTGGCCTGATATGGCACTAACTGGTGGCTCAATGTGTCCATCAACTGGCAGGGTAAGCAGTGCCACCGACGCCACATTCGCCGACAGCCGCGTAATGCCTGTGGCGCTAAGCCAAGCGGCCACCAAAGCCGCAGGCTTGACCCACGCCGCCGTGCTTTGCCACTGCAAGCTCGGGCCATGGCGGGTGTGCAGCTTGAGCGCGCCTGATGCGCACCAGTCTTGGCCTTCACGCAAAAGCTGGCGCGCATGCGCTGTGGTGCATGCTATGCCAAGCTCGGTAAGGCGTGTGGCGGGGGTGCCATATTTAGCTACCAGCGGCGCCATCAGCGCCACGGGCGTGCTGGAAGCGGCGGGGGCTGATGGATGGGGCATTGCCTCAGAGCCGTCTACCACGGTAACGGCTATGCCCCGCTGCGCCAGCTCAAAAGCCAGCGCTGCGCCAGCCAAGCCCGCGCCAACCACCAGCGCGGTTTTCACCCTTGCAATCTAGGCCGCCAATCAGGCGGTAGGCGGCACATAGCCTTGCACGGCATCTGCGCCATCGCCAAAAAAGTGCGCTTCCATCTGGCGGGCTAGGTATTGGCGGGCGCGTTGGTCGGCCAAATTGAGGCGGTTTTCGTTGACCAGCATGGTTTGCTGTTTCATCCACGCGGCCCAGGCCTCTTTGCTCACCTGTTGCCAGAGCTTTTTGCCCAAATCGCCGGGGTAGGGGGGGAAATCCAAGCCTTCGGCCTCTTTGCCCAGCTTGATACAGTTAACCATGCGTGCCATAAAAATCCTTGAAATGCGAGTATTGCGGTAAATAACCAATACCGCTAGTTTAAAGTGTTTAGCGCTTGGACTTTGTTATTGAAAGTTAGTTTTCCTCGACGGATATGTGGTTTGCCAGTATTTGTATGAGATCATGCCGACGGTGCTACTTCAGCTGTGCGGCTGTCCCCCGGCCTGCGGCCTCCTCCTTTATGCCGCTGCGCTGAAGTAGCACCATCGGCATGATCTGGCTAGCACGGTGACGGCTTACTGCTAGTGCAGAGACAGCATCTCCGGCGAGCGAATATGTTTAGCTTTCACGCACCTAAACAATCTATGCCGCCCCAGTGCTTGATTTGGACAACGCAGTGGCATAAAGGAGGAGCCCGTAGGGCGGGGGACAGCCGCGCAGGTGTCCAAATCAAGCGCTGGGGCGTACAGACCATAAAGCGTCTAAACCGCAAACCATCCAAATCGTACAAACCGTAAATAGTACAAACCGCAAAACCCCAAGCAAACTCAAAGCTTCTTCACCAAGACCTGACTTTTGCGATCCCAGTTGTATTTGCGTTTGCGCGCCTCGGGCAGCCAATCAGGGTCCACTTGTGCAAATCCGCGCTTAATGAACCAATGCATGGTGCGCGTGGTCAGCACAAATATGCTCTCCAGCCCCATGGCCTTGGCACGTTGCTCCACACGCTTCAAAATCCGCTCGCCGTCGCCTTGGCTTTGCACCTGCGGGCTAACGGTCAGGGCGGCCATTTCGGCAGTTTTGGCCTCGGGGTAGGCATAAAGCGCGGCGCAGCCAAATATCACGCCGTCGTGCTCGATGATGGTGTAACTGGCAATGTCGCGCTCAATCTCGGTGCGGTCGCGTTTCACCAGCGTGCCATCGCGCTCAAAAGGCTCAATCAGTTGCAGCACGCCGCCCACGTCATCGGGCGTGGCCTCGCGCAGCGACTCGAGTTTTTCATCCACCACCATGGTGCCAATGCCGTCGTGCACATACACCTCCAAGAGTAGCGCCCCTTCCACCGCAAATGGCAAAATATGGCTGCGCTCCACGCCCGCTTTGCAGGCTTTCACGCAATGCTGCAAATAAAACGCCGTGTCAGTAGGCTGAGTGGGGCTTGGCAGATTAGCCAATAATTTCTCGGCCACAGCCAGCGGCAGCTCGGTGTCTATCGGGTTATCGTCACTGCGCGGGAGCGCTGGGTCATTCAAAATACCCGCCACTTCGCATAAAAATATCAGCTTGTCTGCTTGCAAACTGATAGCAACCGAGGTAGCCACCTCCTCCATGGTGAGGTTAAAAGCCTCACCCGTGGGCGAAAACCCAAAGGGCGAGAGCAGCACCATCGCGCCCATGTCCAGCGTCTTGACAATACCCACCGAATCCACCTTGCGCACCAGCCCGCTGTGCTGAAAATCCACCCCATCGACAATGCCCACTGGCCGCGCAGTAATAAAATTGCCGCTGATCACCCGCACCGTGGAACCTGCCATAGGCGTGTTGGGAAGGCCTTGGCTAAAAGCCGCCTCAATCTCGTAGCGCAGCTGGCCCGCAGCCTCTTGCGCGCAGTCCAGCGCCACGCCGTCGGTAATGCGCACGCCGTGCGAATACTTAGGCGTATGCCCCTTAGCCGCCAACTGCTCATTCACCTGCGGCCGAAAGCCATGCACCAGCACCACCTTCACCCCCATGCTCTGAATGAGTGCCAAATCCTGCGCAATAGCCGTCAATTTACCCGCCGCAATCGCCTCCCCACACAACGCCACCACAAAGGTTTTCCCCCGGTGCATATGGATATAAGGCGCCACCGAGCGAAACCAAGGGACGAAGGTGAAGTTAAAGACGGTGGAGGTGGCGGTGGACATCTTTTATAGGCGTTAGGGGTGGTTTTTGTAGAGTTTAAGGGGGTTTGGGTTGAGTTAGCGGCGTGGGTGCTGTTGTGCGGCCTGCTAAATAGGCTTAAAACTGCATTTTTACAGAAAATACTGCCAATGTCAGCGTCAAATGGTCATAGTGCACTATTAATTTAGGATGGTTCGAACGCTGGCTACTGCGCCAGTGCCCTGTTAAACGCCAGATTGATGTAGTAGTTACTCCTGCCTGCTTTTTGCTTTTGCAAAAACCCGCCTTCGGTCAGCGCCTCAAGGTATTTGGTGGCGGTCAAGCGGGTGACTTGGAGGTCGCGTTCTATGAATTCTATTTTGGTATAGGGGTGCATGAACAGACTGGTGATCAAGTCTTGGCTATAAAACTTGTAGCCACTGCGGATGCGCTGCTGCGTATCTTGCAGCGCGGCTTGTATGGCTTTGATGGTGGACATGGTTTGGGTGGCGGTGGTTTCTATGGCGCTTAGGAGGTAAATCACCCATTCTTCCCACTGCTGATCCGTGCGCACGGTTTTGAGCAAGCGGTAGTAGTCTGGCTTGCTGCGCATGATGGCGTTGCTCAAATACAGCACAGGCGTATCGAGCAGCCCTTCTTTGACCAAATACAGCACGTTCATGATGCGGCCGGTGCGGCCATTGCCATCGTAGAAGGGATGAATACTCTCAAATTGGTAGTGTATGAGCGCCATTTTGATAAGCGGATCAACGGCAAATAGCGCGCCGTCGTTGATAAAAAGCTCCAAATCTTGCATCAAGTCAATAATTTCCTGTGGGTCTTGGGGCGGCGTGTACACTGTTTGGCCATAGGCATCTTTGAGTGCTGTGCCTGGGAGTTTACGAAAGCCTGCATTGTTGCGCTCTAGCTCGGCTTGTATCGCCACGATGTGGTTGTTGGTGAGCAAACCGGTTGTCTGCACCAGAGCCAGCCCTACCTGCATGGCTTGGCGGTAACGCAGTACCTCTTTGGCTGCGGGGTTGGCAAAGTTGTCAGGCAACACATCGTCTTTGAACAACTCGTCGTGGGTGGTGACGATATTCTCGATCTCAGAGCTGTCTTTGGCTTCTTGCAAGCCCAACGCATTGATCAAAATATGCTGATTTGGAATGGATGCGGCCATGCCCTTGAGCTCGGCCAAGCAACGGCTGCTGCTGGCCAGCTTCTTCAATATGGCAGGCGTGTCGAATCTGGCGGGTTCTAGTTGGGTGAGTGAATGGAGTTTTTCCATGGCGCTGTTTTATATTTCCACGCAAAAAATTGATATTTGTATGCATATGATAAATGAAATACATATTTTTTAGAATTTTTTATGCATTTAGTGTGGCTCATGTATAAAAAATCATTTTTTTCAGAACTGCTGTGCGGTTCGATCCATCGGTCTTAGAAATGCAGTTACTGATTTAGCAGGCTTACCCAGCAGTTAAAACTGCTTTTTACAGAATAAACTGCCAATGTCAGCGTCTTATGGTCATATGACGCTATCAAAATATGAATCTGACTCAGTCTTGAAACTCAATCCAACGTGCAATACGCTGGGTAACTGTCTTCAATCGTGGTTGAGAAATTTCACCTAAAAGACCAACCATCAGATCCGACTGCAAAACGGCCAAGCGTGTAACGCGAAGCACGCTCGAGACTTTCAAGCCTGTTGCTGCGTAATCAAGATCATCAGTGCGGATGAATTCGTCTAGCTCGGGCTCAAACTGCTGCAATTGCGAAGACACCATGCAGACTAGCCAATCGTCATACCGCAGCGACGCTTTGCAAATCAATAAAACGGGGCGCAGCTTAGGAGGCTACAGATCCGTATTGGGAAACGGAGTCAGTACGATTTGGCCTGCCGTCTTCATTGCCAGCTTTCTTTCAGGTCGGCAGCGCTGTAAGAAACGGTTTCTTGGCCAAGGCTGCGCTGGGCTTGTTGCATAGAAAATTGTGAAAAGCTTGCATCTGTCCAATCGGTTGATTCGCTGGCTGCAGGTATAGGGGCTGACACGGCAAAGCGCGCGGCCAAAAATTCCACAAAATCTACCACCTCAGCCTGCTTATCGGTGGGCAGCGTCTGCAGCATGCGTATCAGTTCCATATGTCCCATCGCTTTTTTTCCGTTTAAATCAATATGCATATTTTCAACGATTTATAGTGTGTGCGCAATCGGCGCTGTTGATTGCGCTGCTCATGCGCAATTTTTAGAAATCCTAGAGTTTCAAGTGTCTAAAAATCTAATTTTATAAAAAATACTGCCAATGTCAGCATCATATGGTCATATACCGCTATATATTCAGGAGTTAACCTGCTCACCCAGCCACCGAGCAAAGGCTTTCACCGCGGGCTTGGCATCGGCTTGCATGAGTGCTACGTAGGCCATGCCGGAGGGGGCAAAGCCTAGGGGCGCGACTAGGCGGGCGCTGGCTATGTCATCGGCAACCAAGTGCTGAGGCGCTACGCACACGCCTTGGCCGCGCAGGGCGGCCTCTAGGGCGAAGTAATAGTGTTGGTAGCTAGGGAGGCTTGGCGCGAGCGGGGCCAAAGGCAGGCTCGCTGCCTGCGCCCACGCGTCCCACGCGCTGGGGCGGGTTTGCGTGTGCAGGCGGGGCAAGGCGAGTAGGGCTTGGATTTGTATGTGCAAAATAGTCGCTTGAGATGCCCCGCTGCGCGGTGTTTTGGTTGGCCGCTTCGCTAGCGCTTGCGCCAAGGTTTGCGCCAGCAGCTGCGGCGACAACACTGGGCCAAGTTGCTCATTAAACAGCATTTGGCGCCGCGTGCCAGCAGGCGCAATAGCCTGTGCTAGCTCGGCCACAATGCA
>JAYTMT010000299.1:0-35286 GCA_043728315.1 Polaromonas sp.
CAAAGTGGTGATCGGCCACTTTGGCGACCCCTTGCCCTATAAATCGCTCATTGCCAACGGAGCGCTTGACAAAGCCACGGGCTGGACGATTGAGTGGCGTCAGTTCGCTTCAGGCGCTGAGGTCAATGCGGCCATGGCCTCTGGCGGCATTCAAATTTCTGAAATCGGCTCCTCGCCCTTGTCTGCTGGTCTTAGCTCTGGTATCGACTATCAGGTGGTATCGTTCGGCAAAGTTATCGATTCTTCAGAGGCATTGGTGAGCAGAAATGGTGCCGGTATTGAAAAGGGAGCCGATTTAAAAGGCAAAAAAATTGCTGTGCCTATTGGTTCAACCGCGCACTTCTCACTCATGGGCGCATTGAAAATGTACGGCTTGACAGAAAAAGATGTCACTGTTCTTGGTATGTCGCCACCAGAAATTGCGGCCGCATGGGCGCGAGACGCGATTGATGCGGCTTTTGTTTGGGTACCAGTCCAAGCCAAGTTGCGTGAGAACGGCAAGGTCATGGTCACAGCTGGTCAAGTTGCCAAAACCGGCTTTAATACATTCAACGCTTGGGTTGTCCATAGCAAGTTCCAAACACCCGCTAATCGCGCTGGCATCGTTAGCTTTTTCAAGGCGATGAACGAAATTAATGGCGACTACCACAAAAATAAAGCGGCATGGAACGCGGACTCCGAGAAAGTTAAATCTGTTGCTGCCAATGTAGGTGTCACGCCAGCTGCTGTCGTGCCCATGTTGGACGGTACAACTTACCCAGATGGCGATTTGAACATGTCAGCGGCTTGGATGGGCGGCGGTGCAGCTGCCACGATCAAATCGACAGCCGAATTTTTGAAGGGTGCGGGTCGCATCGCTAAAACGGCTGATGACTACAGCAAGTTTATCAACCCTGAGTTCGCCAAAGCAGCAGCAGGCAAGTAATTCGCCCTGCACGCATCGCGCGCTTGACCTGTTTATGAAACAGGTCAAGCATCGCGCCTTCAACCTTAGGGGCTCAGCATGTCAGCACTCGCCATCAAAAACGCATCGGTGTTTTACCCGGTACCCGGTAAACCGTCCGTTCATGCGCTCAAAAATATAAGTCTCGAGATTCATGAGAAAGAGTTTGTGGTGGCGTTAGGTGCATCGGGATGCGGCAAATCAACACTGCTCAACCTGATTGCCGGATTCATGGCGCCCAGTGAGGGTGAAATTTCTTTGCATGGCCGCGTCGTTACTGGTCCAGGCGCAGACCGCTCGGTGGTGTTTCAAAAGCATGCGTTGTTGCCCTGGCTCAATGTACTGGACAACGTCGCCTTTGGCCTGAAAATTCAGGGCCACGACAAAGCCAAGCGCGAAAGCATCGCAAGAGACTTCATCAAACTACTGGGTCTTGAGCAGTTTGAGCAATCGGCCACCTATGAGCTGTCGGGCGGTATGCAGCAGCGTGTCGGCATTGCCCGCGCGCTGACCAGTGACCCGGCTATTTTGCTGATGGATGAGCCGCTGGGCGCACTTGATGCGCTGACACGTGAACGAGCACAAGAGCTGATTTTGAAGGTTTGGCGCGACACTGGCAAGATGGTATTTTTTATCACCCACAGCGTGGAGGAAGCCCTGTTCATGGGTACCAAACTGATCGTGATGTCGCCTCGTCCTGGCCGCATTTCGCATGTCTTCGATTTGCCATTTAGCCAGCGCTATTTTGAAACGGGCAACGCGCGTGAGATCAAAGCGTCCGCAGAATTTATTGCCCTCAGAGAAGAGATTTTGAAGATCATCTTTGCTGACGAAGCAGGAGCCCAACATGCGTGATAACAGTACGAAGAATACAAGCGGCATGTTCGGGGGATTGATGAAGGCAAAACCAGCCAAACCCGGTGAAATCTACGGTGTTCCTGGTCAAGGGGAAAGCTTCAAAATCAGCGCAGTCGTGATCGTCCTCTTGATCGGCTTCTGGGGGTTTGTCACCTATGCAGGCTACATCAAGCCGCTTTTCTTGCCCTCGCCAATGGGTGTCATCAACGCCTTGCTTGATGTCATGAAAGGAGGCTTTACTGGCGTCGGTTTTTGGGAGCACATCTGGGTCAGTACCTTGCGGGTCTTTGGGGCTTTTTTGCTTGCTTGCGCCGTTGGCATTCCATTGGGCATTGCGATGGGGATGAGCCCAGTCGCACGTGGTATTTTTGATCCCCCTATTGAGTTTTACCGCCCGATTCCACCGCTGGCTTATCTTCCGTTGATGATCATCTGGTTTGGCATCGACGAGTTGTCCAAGGTTCTGCTCATCTTCTCATCTGTACTCGCACCGATGGTTCTGGGTGCTCGTGCAGGCGTCAAGTCTGCGGCAATTGAGCAGATTCACGCGGCCTATTCCTTTGGTGCCACCCGTTGGCAAGTGATCCGTATGGTGGTGTTGCCGTCGGCCATGCCAGAGATTTTTACCGCCATGCGTGTTGGCATTGGTTTCGGCTGGACAACGCTGGTGGCGGCAGAAATGGTTGCAGCAACTTCAGGCTTGGGCTACATGGTTCTCTCAGCGTCGCGGTTCTTACAAACGGATATCGTCATCATGGGCATTGTGGTGATCGCAGCAATTGCCTATGGTTTCGACCATCTGATACGGTTTATTGAACGTCGCGTTGTGCCTTGGAAAGGCCGCGGGTGACTTTGGCAACTAGCTTAGCTTGGTAAAAGTTTATAGCGAGCGCATTGATTAGCAGGGGCAAATTCATGATTGGTGTTTTAGGCGGCATGGGTCCATTGGCAACTGCTGATTTCTTCAACAAAGTCATAGCGGCAACGCCTGCCAATGGCGATGCCGATCACGTGCCATTGCTGATTCAGTCAGACCCGCGGATTGCATCGCGGCCAGCGGCCATACTTGGCGTAGGCCGCTCACCACTGCCCGAGCTGCTGGCTGGGCGCGATCGCTTGATTCTTGCTGGTGCTATGGCTTTGGCTATGCCCTGTAATACGGCACATTTTTGGTATGCCGAGCTACGCAATGGCTGCGCTGTTCCATTTCTAAGCATTGTTGATGCAAGTGTTCATGAGGTCTCACAAATAGCCGATGCAGGCTCAACCATTGGCATCATTGCCACCCGCGCCACCCTTGCCGCACGGATTTTTGATCCGGCATTGATTGGTGCGGGTTACACAGCCATGCAGCCCGATGAGGCCGTGATGCATACACTGGTTTTGCCAGGCATCGAGCTTGTGAAGGCTGGGGATGCCATGCGAGGCGGGCAGCTTATTGAGCAAGCCGTTCAAGCGCTCCTCAACCAAGGCGCACACGCGGTGATTCTGGCTTGCACTGAAACGCCTTTGGCGCTCGACGCAATAGAGTCAACGCTTCGCAGCCATTGCGTTGACAGCACGGCGGCGCTAGCCAGAGCCTGTGTCGTCTGGTGGCAATCACAACAAGACAGCTCGGCTGTGAATGGCTGATTAACTTTCAAGGATCGCTGTATGAGCGCTTATGACATGGTGGTCAATCCGCCGCCACTCTTGCCTTTTCAGAGAATTGGCCATGGCATGCCTTTGGTGCTGGTGCACGGCTATTTGGGGGGTTCGAGCCAGTGGGACACACAACTGCCATTGTTAAGCCCACACTTTGAAGTGATTACGCTTGATTTAGCGGGATACGGCATGGCCAATCACTTGGTCGCCCCAACGGATTTGGCCGAATATGCCCGTCAGATGTTGGCCACGCTCGACCACATGGGGATCGGGCGCTTTCATCTATTGGGTCACTCAATGGGCGGCATGGTAGCGCAGGAAATCACCAGTCAGGCACCGCATCGGGTTGACAAACTGGTGCTCTACGCCACCGGTCCACTCGGTAGCATCCCGGGTCGTTTTGAAACCATGGCGCGTTCGCGCGAGCGCCTCTTAGAGGACGGCGTTTTGCGCACTGCCAGACGCATTTGCGCCACTTGGTTGCTCGACCGCGAGGCCTCGCCTGCTTTTGAAGCCTTGGCCGCATTGGCTACGCAGGCCAGCGAACAGGCTGCAAGCGCTGGTCTGAGCGCGATGGAGGCGTGGGACGGGCGTGCGCGTTTGGGCGGCATTGGGCAGAGCACCTTAGTTCTGTGGGGCGAACACGACCGCTCCTATGCTTGGTCGCAAATTGAAATGCTGTGGCGCAGCATCCCGCGTGCGTCGCTGGCCGTGTTGCCCGCATGCGCCCATGCTTTGCATCTGGAGCGCAATGCGTTGTTTTGCACCCTCCTTGTCGAGTTTCTTGCGAAAAACAAGGACGCGTAAAGCCATCCAAACTGTTTTCCAGCGCTGAGGTGGCTGGAAAATTTCAGAAAATACGGAGGCCTTTCAGTAGACAGGCACTCCCAGTTTGGCAAGATGCACTTTGGCAAAATTCTCATACCACGCCAAACTGCCAGGGTTGGCCATTGCATCGCGATTCACCACCTTGTCCAATGGCTGACCCAGCAAGAGTTTCTTAATGGGCAGTTCTTGCTTTTTACCGCTAAGGGTGCGGGGGATTTCAGCCACTTGAACAATGGCGTTGGGAATGAAGCGGGGTGAAAGCGCTGTTTTAATGGCTTGGTTGATGCTGTCTTTGAGCGCATCGTCTAACGTAATACCGTCCCGCAGCGCCACAAACAGCGGCATATAGCTCTCGCGCCCCAGATACTCCAAATCCACCACCATGGAATCGAGCACTTCGGGTAGCGCTTCTACCGCGCTGTAGATTTCGCTGGTACCCATGCGCAGGCCCATCCGGTTAATCGTGGCGTCGCTGCGGCCATAGATGATGCAGCCGCCGTCCGCGCCAATTTTGAGCCAATCGCCATGACGCCACACCGGACTGCGCCCGCCCGCGCCGTCGTCCTTGGTGTACATGTCGAAGTAGCTCGATAGGTAGCGCTTGTTACCTTCATCTCCCCAAAAATACAAGGGCATCGACGGAATCGGTTGGGTGCACACCAGCTCGCCCACTTCGCCCAATACTGGCTGACCGTCTTCGTTCCACGCCTCTACTGCGCAGCCCAAAAGGCGGCATTGCATTTGGCCAGCCACTTGTGGCAATTCTCTATTTCCACCGATAAAAGCACCACAAAAGTCTGTGCCGCCCGATATGTTGCACCACCAAATATGCGGTGTTCCCAATGCTTGAAACTGGGTGCTGCCCCAGATTTGCACCTCCGCTGGCAGCGGCGAGCCTGTGCAGCCCAGCGCGCGCACTCGGCTCAGGTCGCCAGCGGCGGATACGTCTACCCCCGCTTTCATGCAGTTGGTGTAAAACGCCGCGCCAGCACCAAAAAACGTGACCTTGTGGCGCGCAGCAAAGCGCCACAGCGTGCCCCAGTCCACCCGCTCTTTGCTGCCTGATGGGTTACCGTCGTAAATACAAATAGTAGTGCCGGTGGCCAAGCCGCCCATTTGCGCGTTCCACATGACCCAGCCGGTGGAGCTGTACCAGTGGAAGCGCTCGCCCAAAGAGTTGGGCTCGTAGCTGCAGCCCACGTCGTTGGCCAAGCCCTTCATGGCCATGATGCTCAATATGATGCCGCCATGGCCATGCACAATCGGCTTGGGCAGGCCCGTGGTGCCGCTGGAGTAGACAATCCACAGCGGGTGGTCAAAGGGCAGCCACACCGGCTCAAAACTGTCGGTATTTATAGTTTTTAATGCAGATGTCAGCGTGAAATGGTGAAAGCGCGCTCTTAAATCAGGAGTGTTTTCAATAGAGGTATGGGCAAACGCCGTGCCCAGCACCACCAGCTCGGTCACACTGGGCAGGCCCTCGCACAGTTGCAGCAGCACCGCGCTGCGGTCTATGGCTTTGCCGCCGTAGTACACGCCGTCTACTGCAATCAGCACCTTGGGCGTGATTTGCTTAAAACGGTCAAGCACCGCAGGCGTGCCCATGTCTGGGGCGCATACGCTCCAAATCGCGCCGATGCTCATGGTGGCTAGGCAGGCCACCATGGTTTCGGGAATATTGGGCATGTAGGCGGCCACGCGGTCACCGCGCTGCACGCCCATGCCTTGCAGGCGCAGGGCCAGCGTGGCCACTTGCGTGCGCAGCGCAGGCCAACTGAGCTCGCGCACTTCGCCCAACTCGTTTTCACTGATGATGGCGGCCAGCCCCGCCGCATGCGCTGCATCGGCATGGCGCAGCACCTGCTGGGCGTAGTTCACCTGCGCACCCTCAAACCATTTGGCCTGCGGCATCCGGTCATAGCCCAAGGCGCTGCTGTGGGGCGTGGGCGATTGGATGGAGAAATAATCCCACACCGACTGCCAAAACGCACCCACCTCGGTGGTGGACCAGATTAGCAGCGCGTCGTAATTGGCAAAGTGCAGGCTGCGCTCTTTGAGTAGCCATTCTTGGTAGAGGCGAATTTGGGGGATATAGGGCGCCATTGTCTCTAACGGCGCATGCACAGACGCAGGTTTTAACGGTATATTCATTGCTAGATTATGCCTATTTGGAGCGCCTATGCCTTTGCCCACACCCCTTCTGTCCCACGTGTGCGACCTGACCGTAACCGTGGCTAAGCCCGTAGAAGCTGGCCACGTGCAGGGCCTCAACAGCCATGGCAAGCGCCGCATCATCCCGATTACCGGTGGCACGGTGCGCGGCCGCATCAACGGGCAGGTGCTGGCGGGCGGCGCAGATTTTCAAATCGTGGTGAGTGATACCAGCGCTGATTTGGATGCGCGCTACCTGCTGCGCTTGGACGACGGCAGCCATGTGTATGTGATGAACCACGCCCTGCGCCGTGGCGCGCCCGAGGACATCGCCAAACTGGTGCGCGGTGAGAGCGTGCCGCCAGAGCGGGTATATTTTCGCTGCGTGCCCACATTTGAGGTGGAATCTCCTGCCTTGGCTTGGATGACGCAAAGCGTATTCATAGGCACAGGCGCACGCTTTCCTGATCGGGTGGAGATCAGTATTTTTGAGGTGTTATGAATTTTGTAGCGTACTTTGACCATTTGACGCTGACATTGGGCTTATTTTCTTTGAAATAGTGGTTTTTGACGTTTTTCTAATCACTTAGTTGGTGGGCATGATCGGCAGCGGATGTATCTGCCATCGCGGTTGCGACCATGGTCTCCGGTAGGGCGAAGTCCCGAGGTCAGAGCCAAATTTCGTTTGAGTAAAAGTGCTTCGGACAGTTTACTTTCCTGAATTTGGATCTGACCCCGTTACTTCGCGGTGAGGATCTATCGGTGACGCGCCAGCCAATCGTGGGCGGAGAGCGTTGTGTGCGGGATGGAGAAATTCTGCGCAATCCGCGTGGTAGCCAAGCTAGCCCACTACTTCGGAACTTCGCGCGCATTGCACAGAATTTATCCAGCACGCACACAAGGCTAGGCCGCAACCCACCAACTCAGAGCGAAACAGGCGTAAAAAACTGAAAAACCTAGACCGCAGCCAACCATCGCAGTGTGAAACGCTAAACACAACAACCAACGAAGACACGAACACTACAAAACCACCTGCTTCTCAAGCACCAAGCGCGTCGCAGCATCCGCTGCAAACATATGCTCCACCCGCAGCGACGCCAAGGTGATGTCTTGCGGCGTGCCAAAGGTGGTGAACATGCTGAAAAACGCCAACTCGCCATGCACCGTGGCAAAGCGCGAGGTGAGTACCGGCGCGACTTGGCGCGCCCAGCCAGTGTGCAGATTGTGAGCACCCAAACGCCCGCGCAGCAGGCTGGCAAAGGCTTCTACTTTGGGGTTGAGCGATGGCAAAACGCTGGCATCGTCGCGCAAATGCGCCAGCATGGCCGGACCCACATCAGGCAAATTAAGCAGGTGTTTGGTAAAACCCTCGGGGTGGCAGAGCACATCCAGCATGTTCACTGCCACTCCGCTTTGCATAGCGGCCACCGCCCATGGCACTAGCGTGCTAGCCAACCACAAGCCGCCTGCATTGGCGTGCAGCAAATTCCAGTGTGCATCTATCACATAGGCGGGCATAGGATTGTGCGCTTGCAAGAGCTGCTGCACCGCCTCGTTGGCCTGCGCCAGATGCGGGTCGCCCAGCGCGGCTTCGCTAAAAGCGGGGGCGTAGCCTGCTTGCAGCATGGCCGCATTGCGCAGCGCCAGTGGTGTATTCAATTGCTCCAGCCAATGGATCAAGAGTTCGCGGCTGGGCTTGGCGCGGCCACTTTCCACAAAGCTCACATGCCGCTGGGACACGCCGACGCGCACAGAGAGCTCCAGCTGGCTGATGCGGCTGCTTTTGCGCGCCTGCTGCAAGGTGATGGGCAAGGTGTGGGTGAGCGTGTTGGCCATGGCGCTATTGAACCACAGGCATGCCACCAAGGCATTGGCGAACCATTACCTTTGAGGTAATTACGCCCATGATGTCAGGCCACCCGCCCTTGAGCCGATACCCAAAAGCCCGAGTAACGCACTTGGTGTAGTGCCGCCCAATACTGTTCGCTTTGAGCCTATGTAGCTACTGGGTTGCGCGCCAAATCAGCGTTTTGGGTATCCCGCATTGCGGTTTTAATACCAGATGCACGTTGTTCTTAGAGTGCTGCATACTATATAAAACGTAGCGCACTATGACCATATGACGCTGACATTGTTACTTTTTTTCATAAAAAATGCATATCTAAGCATGAAACAGCGTGCCAGCATGCTGTTGACCCTGAAGCTGGGCAGTTTTCTAACCGTTCCGAGCCACTACCGCGCCCTGCGGCTACAGGCAGCTGTGCCAACGCGCAAACAATCAGGGCGCTGGGCTTGTTTTTTTGGACAAATGGGGGATCAGGATGAACGGAAAGAACAGGATTGTGTTGCCACCCACTCAGGGCAGCAACACCACTTTAGCCGAGGCTAGTTTCCCCGTGTCAAGGTCTGCAAATGCCTTGGCACCATCAGCCAGCGGCATGGTTTGCACCCACGACAAATCACCAAAAGCGCCTGCGTATAGAAGCTTGACCGTAGCGCGCAAATCGGCCGTGGTGTAGGTGTAGGTGCCCATCAGGGTGATTTCAGCCAAGGTGAGCTTGCGCATGTCGATCTCACTGGCCCAGTCTTGCAGGCCAATGTGCATCACCACACCGCCCGGCTTTACCGCTTGCAGCGCCACAGCGCGGGTGGTTTTAGAACCCACCGCATCAATCACATAGTCAAAGCCGTTTTCTTGCGGCGCGGATTCGCGCGGGTCATAGGTTTGCGCGCCTGCATGCGCCTCAATGGAAGCGCGGCGCAGTGGGTTGGTTTCAGCCAACACCACATCGCTGCAACCATAGTGCTTGAGCAGCAGGGCAGATAGCATGCCTATGGCGCCGCCGCCAATGACCAGCGTGCGGTTCTCTGGCAGCGGCCGTGCCATGGCTTTCATGCTCATATTGATAGCATGCAAAGCTGTGGCAGCAGGCTCGGTGAGGGCGGCATGCACCGCGCTCATGTCTTGGGGCATATCGATCAACGATTGGGCCGGAATCGACATGTGTTGCGCAAAAGCGCCAGGGCGGGTCATGCCCACCATGGTGCGTTTGCTGCACAGGTTGTTGCGGCCTTGCACGCAGTAATCGCACACGCCGCAGGTAATCAGTGGATTGCCCGTCACGCGCATGCCCACTGTGTACGCTGGCACAGCGCTTTGCACCACCGTGCCGCAAAACTCATGGCCCAACACCAAACCCGGCTTGCGGCGTGGATCATGCCCATGGTAGGCGTGCATGTCAGAGCCACAAATGCCCACGGCATCAATTTTGAGCACTACCTCGCCCGCTTCCAGCTCGGGCTGCGGGCGCTCTAGCAGTTGCACTTCATTGGGCTGGGTGTAAACAAGGGCTTTCATGGCTGCTAGGTGTGGGTCGTGTTGGTGGGAGTGTGCATGCGCTCAAGCATTTCGTTGATGTCTTGGGTGGTGTTGGACATACTTTATTTCGCCGTGAATCCGCCATCCACCATCAGGGTTTGGCCTGTGATATAGGCGCTGGCATTGCTGGCTAAAAACACGGTTGCACCATGCAAATCTTCTAGCTTGCCATTGCGCCCAATGCAGGATTGCGCCGCGTTTTTGTCAGCCAACTCTGCGTTGGCAAACACCGCAGCGGTAAGCGCTGTGGGGAAAAATCCCGGGCCAATCGCGTTGCAAGTGATGCCATGCGCCGACCACTCCTGCGCAATAGCGCGGGTGAGCTGCACCACGCCGCCCTTGCCAGCGCCATAGGGTGCGCTGTTGCCAAAGGCACGGTAACTTTGCAGTGATGCAATGTTGATGATGCGTCCCCAGCCACGCGCTTTCATGTGCGGCGCTAATGCTTGCGTGAGAAAAAATGGCGCGGACAAATGCAAATTGATCTGCGTTTGCCAGCTTTGCGGGCTTACCTTGTCAAAGGGCTCGCGCGTGTTAACGCCTGCTGCGTTCACCAAAATATCAATCGGCGACAGGGCAAGCGCTTGGGCTGCGCCAGCTGTCGTGGCTTCAATATCTGACAAGTCACACGATACCGTTTGTACCTGCATGCCCTGTGCACGCAAGCGCTGCGCGCTACCTTCGAGCGCGTCGGCTCGTCTGGCCATCAAAATCAGGCGTGCGCCCGCTGCGCCCAGCGCATAGGCCATGGCCTCACCAATGCCAGAATTGCCCCCCGTCACCAGCGCTGTGCGGCCCTTCAGGTCAAAGAGTTGGCCAACCGCAAGCGCGCTCATACCGTCACTGGTATGCCCAAGTCAAATTTTTGACCAGGGAAATACTTGACCAATCGGTCATCTGCCGTGCGGGCATGCCCCTCCATGCCCTCTAGGCGCGAGATGCGCGCAGTGGCCAAACCAATGTCGCGCGCAGCTTCGCGGTTCATTTTTTGCCATGTGAAGGTTTTAAGGAATTTATGCACAGACAGCCCACCCGAGTAGCGCGCTGCGCCCTTGGTGGGCAACACATGGTTAGGGCCGCTGGCTTTGTCGCCATAGGCCACCGTGGTTTCTTCGCCTAAAAACAGCGAGCCATAGCAGGTCAAGGTGTTTAGCCACCAGTCTAAGTCGGCTGCGTGCACTTCTAAATGCTCAGAGGCGTATTGGTCGGATATGGTAGCCACCTCCTCGCGGGTGTCACACACAATCACCTCGCCATAATCGCGCCACGCGCAGCCAGCGGCATCACGTGCCGTGGGTGGCAAAGCATCAATCAGCAGCGGCACAAGGCGCATCACCTCTAGAGCCAAGGCGTGGCTGGTGGTAAACAGCCAAGCAGGTGACTCATGGCCATGCTCGGCCTGGCCTACCAAATCGCTGGCCACCATGGCTGGGTCGGCGGTTTCATCCGCTATCACCGCCACCTCAGAGGGGCCTGCAAACACATCAATGCCCACCTTGCCAAACAAACTGCGCTTGGCCTCGGCCACAAATTTATTGCCCGGCCCCACAATCACGTCAGCCGCCTTGCCAGTGAACAAGCCATAGGCCATGGAGGCTATGGCCTGCACGCCGCCCAGTGTCATGATTACGTCAGCGCCTGCTTTGTTAAAAGCGTACATCAAATACGGGTGCATAGGCCCGCCGCGAAACGGCCCCGAGCAGGCAATGATGGTTTTCACCCCCGCCGCCTTGGCTGTGGCCACGCCCATATAGGCCGATGCTATGTGGGCATAACGCCCCGCAGGCGCATAACAGCCCGCCACATTCACAGGCAACACGCGCTGCCCTGCAATCACGCCCGGGTGCAGCTCCACAGAGAAGTCTGACAAAGACTTGCGCTGCGCCATGGCAAAGTCAAACACCTGCTTGATTGCAAAATCAATGTCTTGTTTGACTTGGGCTGGCACATTGCGCGCATTCTCAGCAATCTCCGCTGCACTCACCACCATCTCGCCCTGCCATTTGTCCAAATCCAAGGCGTATTGGCGCACCGCTTGCTCGCCACCGGCTTGAATTTTGCCCAGCATGTCAGAGACCACTTTTTGCGCACTGGCGGTTTCGGTTTCTGGGGTTTTATCGGCTTTTTTGAGATACGTGATGGTCATGGGAAATTGCTCGAAGGCTGTTGAGGGGAGGGTTATTTGGTGCTGTTGGCCATCTCGCGCAGCTTGGGGTCTGCGTTCACCAGCTTCATGTATTCGTCGGTGACATAGTCAGCCACCTTGGGCAGCTCTTGCACTGCACCGGTCTCTTTCATGAAGTTAGACAACTCGCCAAACCAGCCATCTACCGTAGAGCCACTGCCTTTGCGGTCCATCATGGCCAGCTGCTGGGCCAACGAGTAGGTGGGGCGGGTGTCAAACTCTTTTTGCATCGCACCATCGCTCAAGCTCACGCCGCCTTTGGCATAAAAGTCGCGCATCATTTTGATCGACTCGGCTTTGTTGGCATTCATCCAGCTCCAAGCGCGCAGGTACACGGCCAAGAATTTGGCCACGTTTTGTGGATTTTCTTTGGCGTAATCTCCACGGGCGATCAAGGCGCCTGGCACCACCGCACCCGCATCTTTGCCAGAGCAAAGCACTTTGGCTCCGGCTTTTTCTTCCACGGTGTAAATATTAGGCGCCCACATGCCTGCCAGATCGGAATTGTTGGACGACACGGCAGAGATGATTTCTGCTTGGCCCATGTTTTTCATGAGCACGTCGGCTTTTTTCAGGCCGTATTTTTTCAGGCATGCCTGCACCGCGTAATCGGCCGTGGAGTTTTGCGTCAAGGTGATGGTTTTGCCGCGCAGTGCATTGGCTGGATTGGCGGCAAATTCTGCGGCTGCTTTGGCGCTGCCTACCAAGGCATTGCCCGCCGATTCGTCGTTGCTGATGCCAATGGTTTTGATGCCAAAGCGCACATGGCCCAGCACGGCGGGCACTGAGCCTGTACCGCCCACATCCCAAGACTTGGCGGCTGAAGCTGCAATTTGCGGCACGCCCGCTGGGAAGGTGCTGAATTCTGGCGCTAAGCCCACGTCTTTCCACCAGCCTTTTTCGGTGGCCACATGGAATGGCATGGCCCAATACAGCGAGGGCTGGTAGCTGATTTTGATGGGGGTTAATGCCTGCGCTTGCACGCTGGACATCAGGCCAAAGCCAATGCTGATGGCAATGGCGCTGGAAGTGAGGTGTTTTTTGAGGTGTTTTTTCATGCGAATGTCTCCTAGTGGTTAATAAAAAATAAAAGGGGGAAAGGGTTACTAAAAATCAATGGTCGCCCGCGTGCTCAGCGCGCAGGGATTTCCAAATTTTGGTGCGCAGGTGCACAAAAGAGGCCAAGTCCATCACGTCTTCAATTTTGGTGTGTTGGTCCCAGCGCTCTTCTTGCCTGACTGATTTCACGTCCAGTATTTCTTTGAGCTTGCCGGGTCTGCCTGTCATGATGACCACGCGGTCAGCCAAGTACACCGCCTCTTCGACCGAATGGGTGATGAACAATACCGTGCGCGGATTGGTGCGAGCAAGCTTGACCAGCTCCTCTTGCATGACCACCCGGGTTTGCGCGTCCAGCGCGCCAAAGGGCTCGTCCATCAGCAAGGCTTCAGGGTCTAGCGCATAGGCGCGTGCAATGGCTACCCGCTGCTGCATGCCGCCAGACAGCTGGTGTGGGTAGGCTTTTTCGTAGCCCGTGAGGTTCATCAGCGCGATGTAATGCGTGATGGTTGCATGCCGCTGTGCCTGGTCTATGCCTTTGGCGCGCAAACCAAAATCGATGTTGTCATAGACCGACTTCCATGGGAAAAGCGCAAACTGCTGGAACACTACGGCGCGGTCAGGGCCCGGCTCGGTGACTAGTTTGTTGCTGACCTTTACAGTGCCGCTGCTTGGAAACTCTAAGCCAGCGGCCATGCGCATGCAGGTAGTTTTGCCGCAGCCTGAGGGACCCACAATGGCGACAAATTCTTTGTCTTGCACAGTTAAGTTGATATCGTCCAATACCAACAGGTCTTTGCCGCCTTGCTGAAAAACACGGCTGACATGTGAGAATTCTATGGCGCTCATAATAAGACAGGTTTGTTGGCAGATGGAGGGCAATTAAAGCTAGGCATTAGCGGTATTTAAGCAAGCGGGCTTCTAATTTACGAATAAGAATGTCGATGACTACGCCCACCGCACCAATGGCCACCATGCCCGCCATCACGATGTCGGTGGCCACGGCGCTTTGCCCTTTGACAATCATGTAACCCATGCCGCTGCTGGCCACAATCAGCTCCGCGCCCACCAAGGACAGCCAGCCCAAGCCCGCGCCAATGCGCAAGCCTGCAATGATGGACGGTATGGCCGCAGGAAACAACACTTCGGTGATGGTTTTATAGCTGCCAATGCCCAGCATACTGGCCGCTTCTAAAAACCGAATATCAACAGCCCGCGCACCTCTGTAGGCGTTGATCAAACAAGGCGGGAATGCCCCCACAAAAATAATCAAAGTGGGTCCGCCTATGCCTGTGCCAAACCACAGCGCAGCAAACGGCACCCATGCCACGGGCGCTATGAAGCGAATGCCATCAAACAAAGGGCTCACAATATCGTCTAGCAGCCGAAAGCGCCCCATCAGCAAGCCCAATGGCACGCCCACTGCGGCGGCCAGACCAAAGCCCATGGCATAGCGCCCAATGCTAGAGAGCATGTGCTGGGGCAATGTATGCCCAGCAAAGGGCTCTTGGCACAAACGCAGCAAGGTTGCCAGCACTTGGTGCGGCATGGGTAAAAACTTAGGCGGTGCCAGCTGCAGCACGGCAGCGGCGTACCACAGACCAAAAAATGCCGCCGTGCCAATGGCTGTGTAGCGAATGGTCTCGCTGCGGGTCAATGCCTCGTTGCGGCTCATGCGGCCACCCTTCCCACGCGCCAAGGCATGGCACGCGCCTCAAGCAGCCCCAGCAGCCAAGTGGTGGCTGCGCCGCAAACGCCCACGCAGGCCATGGCCACCAAGATCATGGCGGGGTAAATGTCTTGTGCTGCTTGGTTCAAAATGCTGCCCAAGCCATACAAAGCACCGATCAGCTCAGCGGCCACCAAGGTAGTCCAACTGGCTTGCAAGGACAGGCGCAGGCCCGTAAAAATCATTGACATGCTGCCAGGCACCAGCACCTCCATGAGCATCTTCCAGCCTTTGATACCAAGCATATTGGCAGCTTCTATGACTGGTGTTTCGATGTTGCGTACACCGGTGTAGCTGTTGATCACCGACGGCACAAATGCGGCTACAAATATCACCAAAATTTTGGATGCGTCTTCTAAGCCCAGCCAAACGATAGCTAAGGGTATCCATGCCAGCGGCGGGATCGGGCGCAAGAGCAAGAAGGCGGGGTTAATCAAGGCCTCGGCCTTGCGCGAATAGCCCATGAGTATGCCCAGCGGTATGCCCACCGCCACCGCCACCGAAAAGCCCATAGCCACCAGTTTCAAGCTGTGCAACACATGCTGGTGCAGCTTGCCATTGCCGTAGCCATCCAAAGCAATGGTACGCAGCGAATTGAGCCACTCGCTGGGCTGTGGAAAGCGCACGGGGTTGATCAGCCCAGTGGCCGTGGTGGCCACATACCAAAGCAACAAGACCACGACCAATGTGACCAAGCCAATGGCTGTTCTTCGTTGGTCTGGCGAGGATTTTTTGGACATTTTCCAATGGTTACGGTAAAATTTGTAAGCGCTTGCATTTATTCTTGCTTGGCTTGCTGCCGCTGTCAAGGCAAAATCACAAAATTCCGCCCAAACCTAGGGAAGACACTTAAACTTGCAGCACTTTGCAGCAAGTTTTAGCCAGCTTACACACATTAACCCCACATGCAAGAACGCGTCCGACTTGAAGATGTTGCCAGTCTGGCTGGGGTGTCTACTGCCACCGTATCGCGCGTGTTGTCAAGGCCGCACATGGTCAAAGACAGCCGCCGCGCCAGTGTTTTGCAAGCCATCAAAATGCTCGGTTACGTGCCCGATGGCTCGGCACGCGCGCTGGCATCTGGGCGCACCTTCACGGTGGGCTGCGTAGTGCCTTTTTTAGACCAGGCTATTTTTGCCAAAAGCACGCAGGCCTTGCAAGCCGCCTTGTTGCAGCACGGCTACCAGCTGCTGATTGCCACCCATGAATACAGCTTGCAGCGCGAGTTTGAGGCCGTGATGGCCTTGCAGCAGCGCGTGGTGGACGCATTGGTTTTGGTGGGCAGTGACCATTCTGCGCAAACTTGGGAGGCCATTGCCCAGTGGGGCAAACCGACCGTGCTCAACTGGTCTTGCGACGCGCGGCTGCCCTCGGTGGGCTTTGACAACCATGCGGTAGCCGCAGCACTGACAGCGCATTTGCTAGCGCTGGGCCACCGCAATATAGGCGTGATTTCTGGCTACACCCAGCACAATGACCGCGCCAGAGCGCGTATTGCAGGCGTGCGCCATGCCATGGCGCAGCAGGGATTAACGCTCAGCCCCACCTGCATCAGCGAGCAAACCTTCAACCTCAGCGGCGGCCGCTTAGGGCTGGGCCAGCTCATGGGGCTGACCCAGCGGCCAACCGCTGTGCTTTGCGGCAACGATTTGTTGGCCTCAGGTGCGCTGTTTGAAGCGCAGCGTATGGGCATTGCAGTGCCGCAGGAATTGTCCATTTGCGGCATTGACAACAACGAACTCTCGCAGGAGGTGATTCCGGCTTTGACAACCGTTGACCTGCCCACCTTTGAGCTGGGCAGGGTGACGGCCAATCAAATCATCAAGGCTTTGGCGGGAGAGGCTATTGAAAGCGCGCAGCTTTTGCCATTTAAGCTGCAGGTGCGGCAAAGCACCTGCGCCCCCATGCACACCACGCCATTAAGTACCGATTAAGCCGCCATCGATTTTGCGAATCACCACCGTGGCTGAGCGTGGGCGGCCTGTGGGGCGTTGGTCGGGCCAGTTGGAGATTTTGCGGGGGTCGGCGGGATCGCTGCGCTCGCTGGGGCTCTCGCCGGGGTGCTGCACGTTGATGAACATGGTGCGGCCGTCGGGTGTGGCGCTGGCGCCGGTGATCTCGCAGCCCGAGGGGCCGGTAAGGAAACGGCGGATTTCGCCGGTTTTCACGTCGGCTGCCAGCATGCCGTTGTTGCCCATGTTCACCAAGTCGCCTTTGCCCATGGCCGAGGTCGACATATCGCATTGGATCCACAGCACGCCACGCGCATCCGTCCACAGGCCGTCTGGGCAAGAAAATGCGTCGCCTTTGATATTGCCTTTGGCATCGGCGCGTTCCAGTTTGGGGTCGCCAGCCAATACAAAGTGGTTCCACTCAAAGCCTGTGCCGTCAAAGTCGCCGTTGTCTTTCCAGCGGATGATGTTGCCCATGGTGTTGTTGGCGCGCGGGTTGGCTGCGTCCACGCCGGGCTGGTTAGCGCCGCCGCGGTTGCTGTTGTTGGTGAGCGTGGTGTACACCCAGCCTTGTTTGTCAACATCAATCCACTCGGGGCGGTCCATCTTGGTAGCGCCCAGCAAGTCGCTGGCTTGGCGGGCTTTGATCACCACCTCGCCTTGGTCGGCAAAGCCATTGGCTGGCGTGAGTGGGCCCAGGCCATGGGTCAGGGCTAGCCAGCGGCCTTTGCCGTCAGAGTCAAACTTGGCAACATACAAAACACCGTGGTCAAGCAGCTCAGCATTGGCTGCAGCACCGCCAGGTTTGATTTTGTCGCGGCTGACAAATTTGTAGATGTACTCAAAGCGTGCGTCTTCGCCCATGTACACCACGGCGCGGCCATCGCGGGTGGTGGCCACTGTCGCGCCCTCGTGTGCGGCGCGGCCCATGGCCGTGCGCTTGGCAGGCGTGCTGCTGGGGTTCATCGGGTCAATTTCTACTACCCAACCAAAGCGGTTGGGTTCGTTGGGGTTTTTGCTGGCATCAAAGCGCGCATCGTGCTCGTGCCAGCGGTAACCCACAGGGTCACCCTTGCGCAGACCCCAGCGGGCTTCGTGTGCGTTGGGGGTGTCTGGGCCTTTGAAGTAAAAAATAAAGTTTTCTTCGCACGTGAGGTAAGTGCCCCAGGGCGTGATGCCGCTGCCGCAGTTGTTGATGGTGCCCAGCACGCGGCGCCCGCTGGTGTCCGCCGCTGTTTTCATCAACTCGTGGCCAGCGGCCGGACCCGTGACGGCCATGGGGCTGCTGGCTGTGAAGCGCCGCGCCCAAGGCGATGGGCGCACCATTTCCCACTGGCCTTTGTTGTCTTCCACCTCAATCACCGATACGCCGTGCGCGGCCTGCGCTTTGCGCACCTTCTCGGCGCTCCAGGTTTTATTGCCATCGGCATGCAGCAGGCCATCGTCCACATACTCGTGGTTCATCACCAAAAGGCCAGATTTAGAGCCGTCGATAGGGAAAAAATGGATGCCGTCGTGGTGCATGCCCATTTGTGCCATTTGCTCGGCAGCGGTGTTGGTGGCGTTTTCTTTGAAGGCAGGCAATTCGCCCGACAGGCCTATCGGCTCGCCCCAAGCGGCAATCACTTGCGCCATATAGCCCTCTGGCACGGTGATTTTGTCGGCCACAGAGACGGGGATGCCTTTGAAACCTAGCAAGCTTGCGCCGCCCGCTTGTGTGGTGGCGCAAGCACCGAGCGACACCGCTGCCAGAGGCGCTAGCAAACCGCCCAAGGCAGTCCCTAGACCGCCGCGCAAAACGGTGCGGCGTGAGGGCAGGGAAACATCGTGAATGCTGGGGTTGGAGGAGCGGTTGCTGTCCTCCATGGTGGAGAAGTCTTTGGCCATGGCGTTTGCTCGGTTGAGGTACTTGAATAAGAACTGCGAAAATACGCGAGAACTGTGCAATCATGGCTAAAACATGTGACGCTTTTATGACGCAGCCGGCCCTCAAATCATTGCCAAGCTGCAAAAACCTCTGCGGCCTTGGTTTTTAAGGATTTTCAGCACTATGTCAGCGTCATATGGTCATAGTGCGCTATACTTTTATGAGTAATTACTTTGCCTGTATCGGACAACACCATGCCTAGCCTAACGCCCATTTGGAAGCGCCCCATCAGCCCCGAAATCTTGCAAGCCCTTCATGTGGACACCGCAGTGAAAGCGCTTGGCATTGAGTTCACCAATGTGGGGCCAGACTCGATCACCGCCCGCGTGCCGGTTGATGCCCGCACCCGCCAGCCCTATGGCCTGCTGCATGGCGGCGTGAGCGTGGTGCTGGCCGAAACGCTTGGCAGCTGCGGCGCAGCCTACGCAGCACCCGATGGCCACCGCGCCGTGGGCCTGGACATCAATGCCAACCACCTGCGCGGCGCCACCAGCGGCTGGGTGACTGGCACAGCACGCCCCGTGCACATTGGCCGCAGCACACAGGTCTGGCAAATTGACCTGTTCAACGACGCAGGCGAGCAAACCTGCGCCTCGCGCATCACCATGGCGGTGCTGGCACCGCGGGGTTGAATACACACTTCACAAATAGCTAAAACGTCTAAATATGCAATTGGATTGCAGATTTAGACGTTTTTACATTTTGGGAGTTGGCTACTTGCTCACTCAGTAGCAGCTCGCGCAAGACGCTCGCTGCACCAATACACATCATCCCCCACCGAACCATCCGTGCGGTGGCGGTTGAGTACGCGGGCTAATACAAAGAGCAAATCGCTTAGGCGGTTCAAATACTGGCGGGGATTCTCTTTGATCGACTCTGCTACGCCCAGCGCCACCACGGCGCGCTCGGCGCGGCGGGCTACGGTGCGGCTCACATGCGCCAGCGACGCGGCGCGTGTGCCTGCGGGCAAGATGAATTCGGCCAAGCGCGGCAGGGTAGCGTTGTAAGTTTCTAGCGCTTGATCGAGCGTCAACAGCGCATCGGCCTTGAGCAGCTCAAAACCCGGAATACTCAGCTCACCGCCCAAGTTAAACAACTGGTGCTGAATTTCCACCAAAAGTTCGCGCACATCCAAAGGCATGTCTTCGCACAGCAGCACGCCCAGCCCCGAGTTAAGCTCGTCCACATCGCCCATGGCGTGTACGCGCAGGCTGTCTTTACTCACCCGCGTGTTGTCGCCCAAGCCGGTGGTGCCGTTGTCACCCGTGCGGGTGGCGATTTGTGTGAGTCGGTTGCCCATGGGGGTTGTGCCTCTTGGTTTGTCAGCGCTGCTGTGTAAAAATGCTATTTTCGCAGTTTAGTGACTGTGCCTGCGCCAGTTTCAGGATTAGCTGCTGTTTACTTGTTTGGAGACTCGCCCATGAATGCCCCCCTGCCCACCCATTTGCTCCCCCAAATTCGCCAGCGCGATGTGCCGCAGGCGCTGCTCGATGCTTTGAAAAGCCGCTTTGGTGACCAGTGCTCGCTGGCGCTGGCCGTGCGCACCCAGCATGGGCGCGACGAGTCTAGCTTTGACGCGCCGCCGCCGTCGGCCGTGGTGTTTGCCGAAAATACGCAGGATGTGGCCGATGCCGTGGAACTTGCCGCGCAATACCGCGTGCCTGTGATTCCGTTTGGCGTGGGCAGCTCACTCGAAGGGCATTTGCTGGCTGTAGAAGGCGGCATCAGCATTGACGTGGGGCGCATGAATAAAGTGCTGGCGATTAACGCCGAAGACCTCACGGTGACGGTGCAGGCGGGCGTGTGCAGGAAGGCACTCAATGAAGAGATCAAGTCTACCGGCTTATTTTTTCCCATTGACCCCGGCGCGGATGCCACCATTGGCGGCATGAGCGCCACCCGCGCCAGCGGCACAAATGCCGTGCGCTACGGCACCATGCGCGAGAACGTGTTAGCGCTAGAAATAGTGAGCGCCAGCGGCGAAATCATCCGCACCGGCACCCGCGCCAAAAAGAGCAGCGCAGGCTACGACCTCACGCGCCTGATGGTGGGCAGCGAAGGCACGCTGGGCGTGATCACCGAGATTACCCTGCGCATTTACCCCCTGCCCGAGGCGATCAGCGCGGCTATTTGCTCCTTCCCCTCGATTGAAGCGGCGGTGAACACCACCATTCAAATCATCCAAATGGGCATACCGATTGCACGGGTGGAGCTGATTGACCCGCACACCGTGCGCATGGTCAACGCCCACAGCAAGCTTAATTTGCGCGAAGAGCCCATGCTGCTAATGGAATTCCATGGCTCGCCAGCGGGCGTGAAAGAGCAAGCGGAATTGGTGCAGGAGCTGGCCAGCGAGCACGGCGGCCAAGCTTTTGAATGGGCCACCACGCCCGAGGAGCGCACCAAGCTGTGGACGGCGCGGCACAACAGCTATTTTGCTGCCCTGCAATCGCGCCCGGGCTGCCGGGCGATCAGCACCGACACCTGCGTGCCGATTTCTCGCTTGGCCGACTGCTTGCTCGAATCGGTGGCCGAGACCGATGCCAGCGGCATCCCCTATTTTTTAGTGGGCCACGTGGGCGATGGCAATTTCCACTTTGGCTATTTGATTGACCCGAATAACCCCCAGGAGCGCGAAACCGCAGAAGCGCTCAACCACAAGCTGGTACACCGCGCTCTGCGCTTGGGCGGCACCTGCAGCGGCGAACACGGCATTGGCCTGCACAAACAAGACTTTTTGGTGGCCGAGGCGGGCGACGGGGCGGTGAACATGATGCGCACCATCAAGCATGCGCTCGATCCGCACAACATCATGAATCCGGGCAAGATTTTCAGCTGGTAAGTTGGCCAAGCTGTCACACCTAATCGCTATGCAAAAAATAGCGTACTATGTCCTTTTGACGCTGACATTGTGGGTTTTTTCTGTAAATTTCACAGTTTTGCATGCACAGGAAGCCTCTTGCAACGCTGAAGTGCCGGTGGAGGGCATTGTGCGCACCACGCGCATGGCGGGCAGCACACAAAGCAGCACTTTGGCCAGCCTGCCCGACAGCATCGGGCTAGACCTGCGCATGGGCGGTACGCAAATCAGCTACCGCCTGCCAATAGCGCCCTGCCCCGCTGGCACGGTGCGCGGGCTGTATATTGGGGCCAATGTAACCAGCTACACGCTGGTGGCCGAGCTGGGGGGTCACGAAGGCGGGCAAGCCCTGACTGGCCTGCCTTTGCCAAGCGATGCGCTGCCCCGCTGGCTGCCCCTGCGCGCCGTGCAGCCGCCTGCCAACCCGGCCGACGCGCCGTGGGCGCAGCGCAGCGGCGATGCGGGGCTGATTTACTCGGGCCGCGCGCCCACGGTGTATGCCCTGCCAGCGGGTGCTACTGCCGTGCACATGCAGCTGCAAACGCCTAGCAATTTTCCCTTTGGCCTGGGCGTGGCGCGCGTGGGTCCGCTAGAGGCCACTCTGCTCAACCATGGCAAGGACGAGCGCGTGGGCTTGGCCGAGCAAAGTAGCTTGGCCATGGTGATGGGCGTGGTGGGCGCAATCGCGCTGCTTGCATGGTGTGTGCGCCGCAAAGACTTTGCGCTGCTGTTTTTTGGCTTTGCCACCGTTGTCTTTGCGCTGCGCACTTGGCTGGACTACACACAGCTGATTTACCTGCCCGCTTTGTTCTTTGAAAACTTCATCCGCTGGACTTTGGTGCTCATGTCTATGGCGCTGGCATCTGCCAATTTGATAGCAGTCAATGCTTGGTCAATACGCGTTCGACGCGGCATGTTGTGGCTAGGCGCTTGTTTCAGTGCTTTGTTCTTGGCCCTGCTCATACCCGGTGTTGAGCGCTGGCATCTCCACACCATGAGCTTTCGCTGGATCGCTTTTGACATAAGCGTGTTACTCACCTTTTATGTCATGTGGCACACCTTTGCCGCTCGCCAACGCATTGGCTTGGTGCGCGCGGGTGCAGTGCTGGCCGCCTATGGTCTGATATTGGTGGTGGGCTATGTGATTGCCAGCCGCAACATGGGGCAAAGCGGTTTTAGCCACGGTGGCTACTTTATTTATGCCTACAGCGTGCTGGTATTGGTGGTGGGGGCGCTGGTGGGCGAGCGGGCGCTGCGCGCCTTGCAGCGCGCCGAGGGCTTGAATGCCGAGCTGGCCCAGCGCGTGGCCGAGAAAAACACCGAATTAGCCCAGTTTTATGCCCAGCAGCGCGATGCCGAGCTGCAAGTCGAACGCGAAGGCGCGCGCCAGCACGAGCGCGAGCGCCTCACCCGCGAGATGCACGACGGCATTGGTGCCCAGCTCATGACGGCGCTGCGCGGTGTGGAGCGCGGCGCTTACGGCAAAGAACAAGTAGCCCAAAGCCTGCAAGACGGCTTGGACGAACTGCGCCTCTTAATGGACAGCGCCGACGTGGGCCGCAGCCTGCAAGGCGCACTGGCCACTTGGCGCAACCGCTGGGACGCGCGGCTGGCCGCCGTGGGCCTGGCCTTGGTGTGGGAAATAGACGGTGCCATAGAGGGCGTGGTGCTGCCCGAAGACACGGTGCTGCAGCTCATGCGCATGGTGCAAGAAGCGGTAACCAACACCGTGAAACACGCCAACGCCAGCCACATCACCGTGAACGCGGGCTTGGCCCATTCTGACGCTGGTGGGCGCTTGCTGCATCTGCAGGTGTGTGACAACGGCCAAGGCATGGCGGACGCCCCCGAGCTGGCAGCGCATGCGGGCGCTGCGCCCCCTGCTCCAGCAAGTCCAGCCAGTTCTGCCACCGCCACCACCTCCACCACCTCCACCATCTCCATCACCACCCAGCGCGGCCTGCGCCATATCGCCCACCGCGCCAGCGCCATTGGCGCGCAATGCGAGGTGCGCAGCCTAGCCGCTCCGGCGCATGGTGTGTGTGTGCGGGTAAGTTTGCCTGTATTGATACAAAACGCGGCTTAGTTACTCTGTATTTAGTAGCGCTATATGACCATATGACACTGACATTGGTCTTATTTTTCTTGAGCTCGTTGTTTTTAAGCGTTTCGTATCGCGTTGGTCACTGCTGCGGGGACAGGGAGCTGTGCCAACGCATGTTTCGATCTGAGGTGGTCACTACTGCGGCTAAGCGAGCGCTGTGCCAACGCGCAAACGGATCGCTGGCCCCTTCGGGGTAGCTTGTTTTTTCAGGCAAATGGAGGGGAGCGGTCTAACTCGGGCTAAAGCCCTCAGACAGAGCCCGCTCCTGATCCTCCATTTGCCTGAAAAAACAAGCCCAGCGCCCTGATTGTTTGCGCATTGGCACAGCACTCGCTTAGCCGCAGGGGAAGGTGGTAGATAGGAACGGTTGAAAACTGCTCAGCTTCAGAGGTAAGAGCACGCTGGAGCTTTATTTCATTCGCAGATTCCTACTTTTCATGAAAAATAGTGGTAATGTCACCTTCATATGGTCATAGTGCGCTACGTTTTATATAGTAAATAGCACTCTTAGAATGATGTGCCTCCGGTATTAAAACCTAAAAGCGAGCATAGCCCGAGCAGCGTTTTGGCTATCCCGATCGACCGATTTCGGGTACTCCCGCATGAGGGCGCGTCGGGATAGCCAAAACGCTGCTCGGGCGCGTTAAACAAAGAGAACAAAACGCTGCTCATGCGCGGTAAACCAGGGAGAACAAAACGCAGATCAGACGCGACAGGCGCAGACGCAGCGTGTAACATACAAGTATTCATTTGACCGGAGCACAACCCATGAAAACCGACGACCTGCGCGAATCAAGCAATGTGGAAGACCGCCGTGGCGGCGGGGGAGGAATGGGTGGTGGCTTAAGTGGTGGATTAAATGGCGGGGGCGGCCGTGGCCTAGGCGGGCGCAACATCGGGATTGGATCCATTGCTATAGCGCTGGTAGCGTCGTATTTTTTAGGCATAAACCCCATGACCGTGCTGGGCATACTCGGTGGTGGCGACATGCCCGCGCCGCAGGTAAGCCAACAAGGTCCCGCTCAAGGGGTCAGCAGAGCCCCGCCAAAAGACGACGTGTTGGCCAGCTTTGTGTCAAAAACCTTAGGCAGCACCGAAGACGTGTGGGGCAAAGTGTTTCAGGCGGGAGGACAAACTTACAAACAGCCCAAACTTGTGATTTTCAGAGGCTCTACACCCACGGCTTGCGGTGCAGGCCAAGCGGCCATGGGGCCGTTTTACTGCCCTGCGGACCAAAAAGTCTACATCGACTTGGGCTTTTACGAAACCATGAAAAACAAGCTGGGCGCCCCCGGTGATTTTGCCCAAGCCTATGTGATTGCCCATGAGGTGGGCCACCATGTGCAAAACGTGCTGGGTATCAGCGGCAAGGTGGATGCCATGCGCGGGCGCATCAGCGCCAAAGAGCAAAACGTGCTCTCGGTGCGGCTTGAGCTACAAGCCGATTGCTTTGCGGGCGTGTGGGCAAACCATGCCAACAAAGAAAAAGCCATTTTGCAAGCAGGCGACGTAGAAGAAGCCATGAACGCCGCCGCCCAAATCGGCGACGACAACTTGCAGCGAAAATCCCAAGGGCAGGTAGTGCCCGACAGCTTCACCCACGGCACCAGCGCCCAAAGGCAGCGTTGGTTTAACGCGGGCTTGCAGTCAGGCAACATGAAATCGTGCGATACTTTTTCGGCTAAGGTGTTGTAGAGCTCACATCGCCCAAATCCGCGGCGCACTATGGGGCAGCGCCCACACCTCGGCACGTAAGGCCGACCACGCCGCTCTGAAGAGCAGGGCGCAGGGCTCCACCACGGGGCTTAGCGCACGCAGCATGAGCATGCGGGGGTTGGGCGCTGTTACACCTGCCACGAGATCCGCATTTTCGTTTTGAGGGCTATGACGCTGCACAACCTCGCGCAGCAGTGCCTCCATGCGCTCGCGCTGCGCACGGCCAATGGCGCTACCGCTGGCATACCACAATCCACCCATGCAACGCTGTCCAGCTAGGCCGAGCTGGCCGTCCATCAGGCGCTTATCAGCGGCTTGGATGCGGGCGCGCTCTAGCCACAGGCCGGGGATTTCTAAATGCTGTTCAAACTGGCCGCTGGCATAGGGCTCGCCCGCAGCGGGCAGGCCAAAGGCGGTGATGTCCCAGCCAATCATTTGCGCAGTGGGGGCTAATTCGAATTTGGCGTGGTTCAGCGCATTGCAGCCGCTGTAGGCAATGGTTTCTAGCGGCAGCCACTCTAGGCGAGCACCATTGGCCACGCTGGCGCTCACGCGCTGCACGCCCGCCATGTCTGGGCTTTTGTAAAAGCGGGTAGCACCCGGTGTGGTGACCAAGGCATGCGCGCCTTCATCCACCTGCACACCAATGCGCAAAGTGTCGCCGCCCACTATGCCGCCGGGCGGATGCACGATGACGTTGTGGCAAATTGCATCGCCCTCGGGATACAGGCTTTTGAGGATGCGCAGCGGGCCGCTATGGGTATAGTGCAGGCCAGTTTTGCCCTGTGCAGCGCTGTAGTGCAGGTCTAGCTTAGCGTGCCATGCCATACTGTTTGCTATTATTTAAATAGTACACTATGACCATATGACGCTGACATTGGCCAAATTTTTTATAAATATGCATTAATTCTGCCAAAAACCGATGTGCAAAGCGGCTATCTCGGCTTCCACCTCAGTCACGGGGCCTGTGACTTGCACTTGCTTTTGCCCCGCTTTAAAAACGCTGCGACACGGCATGTCCATGGTGGGGTTGGCATCGCTTTGGCCCGTGAGCTCCAGCAAGCGGCGCTCGCTCAGGCCGTAGACCAAGTGTCCAATGTTGGCCCAGTACTGCGTGCCCGCGCACATGGCGCAGGGCTCTACCGTGGTGACCAGTGTGCACTGCCACAAATACGCGGCGCTGTAGTTGCCCGCTGCGGCGCGGGCTAGGGTGGATTCGGCGTGGTTGACAGTGTCAATATTGCCCTGCTCAGCCAGCACAGTATCGCCATCGGGTGCCACCAATAACGCACCAAAAGGGTGATGGCCAAGGTCTTTGGCGCGCTGTGCCACGGCGTTGGCGCGGCGCAGGTGGCGGGTGGTTTGCTCGGGGCTTAGCTTGGCTGATGGCTCGCAAGCTTGCTCCGAAGATCGCCTCAAGGCTGATTCAGTGGTTGGTGACACGTTAACCAAGCCCTGAAACCGCGTTGAATGCAGTGCCGCAGAAGGCTTTAAGCCGACTGCGAACCACGGTGCGCCCAGCCTGTGGTGCGTTTTTCAATCAAGGAGAAAAGCTCGTACATGGCCATGGCCATGAGGCTGATGGTGACCAGGCCTGCAAAGGCCAGTGCCATGCGCTGCTGCGAGCCCGCGCTGAGCATGAGGCTGCCAATGCCAGAGTCACCCGCAGTCATTTCTGCCAGCACCGTGCCCACAAAAGCCAAGGTGATGGCGATTTTGAGCGAGCCATAAAAATACGGCATAGAGCGGGGCAGGCCGACTTTGACCAGCACGTCCCAGCGCTTAGCGCCCAGCACGCGCAGCACGTCTTCTAGCTCGGGCTCTAGCGTGGCCAAGCCTGTGGCCATGTTCACCGTGATGGGGAAAAACGAGATCAAAAACGCCGTCAGAATACCAGGGCCCAAGCCAATGCCAAACCAAACGATCAAAATAGGAATGATGGCTGCTTTGGGCACGGCGTTAAAAGCCACCAAGAGCGGGTAGAGCGCGGCATAGGCCATGCGCGACGAACCCACCAAAAAGCCCAGCAGCACGCCCACCACAATGGATATGCCAAAACCCACCATGGTGACCCAAAAGGTGCGCCACGCGGCTTCCATCAAGGGCGCAAAAAACTCGATGAAGGATTGGACGATTTGGAAGGGGGAGGGGAAAATATATTCGGGCACGCTAAACAGCGTGCAAATGAGCTGCCAAAGCACCAGAAACACCGTGAGCGCTGCCCAAGGGGCGATTTTTTCGAGTTGTTTATTGTTCATTTGCATCTACTCCCAATTTTTAAGCTGCTACTGATTTGATGGCACTGCGGTGTGCCCCAATATGGCCGCGCAGCTCGTGCACGATGTCGGTGAACTTGGGGGTGTAGGTAATTTCTAAATCGCGCGGGCGCGGAAGGTCGATGTCGCGCTGGGCTACAAAGCGGCCGGGCGACTGGCTCATGACATACACCTTGTCAGCCAAAAACACCGATTCGCGCAGGTCGTGCGTCACCAAGATCACGTTGAATTTTTGGGCAGCATGCAAATCGCGCAGGGCGCACCACAACTCCTCGCGTGTGAATGCATCGAGCGCACCAAAGGGCTCATCGAGCAGCAGCATTTTTGGCTCATGGATCAATGCGCGGCAAATGCTGGCGCGCTGCTGCATGCCGCCCGAGAGCTGCCACGGAAACTTGTTTTCATAGCCACCAAGTCCCACCGACTGCAACAAGCGGGCTGCGCGGTCTTCGTATTCTTTGCGCTTGGACTTGAAATTGCTGCGAAAGGGCTCGACAATTTCCAGCGGCAGCAGCACGTTGTCTAGCGTGGTGCGCCATGGCAGCAGCGAGGGCGCTTGAAAGGCCATGCCGCTGATTTTCAATGGACCAGTGACGGGCTGGTTGTCTATCAATATCTTGCCACGGCTGGGCATTTTCAAGCCCGTGGTGAGCTTCATGAAGGTGGATTTGCCGCAGCCCGAGGGCCCCACAATGGCAATGAACTCTCCCGTGCCCACTTTCAAGGTGATGTCTTCCACCGCAAAATGGTTTTGCGCCAGCAGCTCGTCGTTGTAGGCGAGCCAGACATTTTGAAAATCGACAAAAGGAGTGCTCATGGGCTGTTTTTATAAAAATTATGGCAATGTCACCGTCAAAAGGTCATAGTATGCTATTAAATAACTAGCATTACTAGACCATTCAAGGCTTACTTCTTGGCTGCTGGCAGAATGTTCAACTCGGCATTGCTGGGCAAATACGCCGCACTCCACACAGCATCTGCATTGACGCGGCTCTTGGTGTTAAACGCATCAGACACTTGGCTGGCCATGAGCGAGAGGCGGCCGGGGTTAAGCTTGCCAAAACCGTCGGTGCGGGCATCTGGGCTGTTGACTACGGTGTTAATAGCCAGCTCCAAGCGGCGGGTTTCTAGCTCTACGTTGATGATGCCATCGCGGTTTTTGACGTGCTGAATGGCAACATCGGGCTTGGCGATGACTTCTTTAGCGCCTTTGGCAAAGGCGGCCAAAAATGCTTTCACAGCAGCTGGATTGTCTTTGAGCAGCTTGGGGCTGGCGATGATGACGTTGCCATACAGCTTGACGCCGTTGTCTGCATAGGGGATCACGACCACGTCTTCGGCTTTTACGCCACGGGCTTCTAGGTTGAGCAAGCTGGTAAAGGTAAAGCCGGTGATGGCATCGACATCGCCACGGGCGAGCATGGTCTCGCGCAGCGGAGGGTCCATGCTGGTCCACTGCACACCGGTGATGTTGTTGGCTTTGGCGAAAATCGGGAAGCTGCGGCGGCCTGCATCAAACACGGGCGCACCGAGCTTTTTGCCATTGAGGTCAGCCACGGTTTTGATGCCTGATTTTTTGAGCGCCATGACCGAAGCTGGGGTGTTGTTGTAAATCACCATGATGGCCACAGGCTTGTTGGCCGCATCGGGGTTGTTGGCATGGAATTCCATCAGGGCTGCCATGTCGGCGGCACCCATGTCGTAAGCGCCAGAGGCCACACGCTGCACCGTGCCGCCAGAGCCGTTGCCAGCGTCAATCACTACATCCAATTTGGCATCTTTGAAATAGCCCTTGGCCAGCGGGCTTAAAAACAGGGCTGCCGGGCCTTCAAAACGCCAGTCGAGCTGGAATTTGATAGGGGTGTTTTGCGCTTGGGCAGCGCCAAAAGCGAAGATGGCGGCGCTGATGGCGGCGATTTTGAGGAAACTGCGGGTTTTCATGGGGACTCCGGATTAAAAAAGTGAAAAAAGAGGGTTTTGAAGATCAAGCACTGGTAAGCGGGATTGCAGCGCTCATGAACGGTCAACGGTAGCTTAAGCAAGTCGGATGCCAAGGCAAACCGCTTATTTTCGCCGATTCACAGTGTTTTTACTGGTTTTGCGGGGCAATTGTCTAAGGATTTACGTGGGGGCAGGGCAGTACGGTGCGGTTTAACCAATCCCGTTCGGGCTGAGCTAAGCGTAAAGCATTGGAGGGATAGGTATCAGGCATCTTGGGGTTTCAAAAGCGTATGCAAGCTGCGGGCAATGACTTTGGTGGCACGGCGCAAGTCTTCAAGCTCTAGCCGCTCGTCGGCGCGCTTGGCGTGGCTCTCTAGCACGGTGCGCGGCCCTGCTCCGTAAATCACCCCGGGAATGCCGCGCTCGGCATACAGGCGCACATCGGTGTACAGCGGAGTGCCCATGGCGGCAATTGGCTCGCCAAACACCGCTTGGCCGTGCTTTTGAATGGCATCCACCAGCGGCTGATTGCCCGCCAGCGGTTGCATACTGTTGGCCAGCAGCAGGCGCTTGATGTCGACCGTGATGCCCGCATAGCACGCTGCCGCATCGGCTATCACTTGGCGGATATTGGTTTCTACTTCGGCCGGATTCTCCTCGGGGATCATGCGGCGGTCTAGCTTGAGTGTGACGCGACCGGGCACTACATTGGTATTGGTGCCACCCTCAATCGTGCCGATATTCAGATACGGGTGGGTGATGCCTTCTACCTTTGACGTGATTTTTTTATACAGCGCGTTTTGCGCATACAGCGCGTTCATGATGGCCACTGCGCCTTGCATCGCGTCTACGCCTGTGTGCGGAATGGCGGCATGGGCCATTTTGCCGTGCACGGTGATTTGCATTTGCAGGCAGCCGTTGTGGGCGGTGATGACTTGGTAGCTAAAACCTGCGGCAATCATCAAATCAGGCTTGGTCAGGCCACGCGCCAGCAACCAGCCGGGCCCGAGCTCGCCGCCAAACTCTTCGTCGTAGGTGAAATGCAGCTCCACCGCGCCTTGGCTGGGTTTGGCCACTGCCTCTAGCGCGCGGGTGGCAAAGGTGTAGGTAGCGAAATCGCATTTGCTCACCGCCGTGGCGCGGCCGTACATTTTGCCGTTTTCTATGACTGCGCCGTAGGGCGGATAGGTCCAGCCTTCGCCGGGGGGCACCACGTCGCCGTGGGCGTTCAGGGCTATGGTTAAGCCCGCTTGGGTGCTGCTGGCCGATACTGCGCCACCTGCAACTGCTCCATATTTGCGGCGCACGATTAAATTGGTAATCGACTCCATGCCGTAGTCGGCCAACTCTGCCGCGCTGGGGCTGTGTTTTTCGGCTTCAAAGCCAAAGCCTTTGAGCAAATCTGCGGTGCGCTCGGCATGGGGCGCGTTATTGCCCGGCGGGGTGTCGGTGGGCACTTGCACAAGGGCTTGCAAAAAGCGCACTTCTTCGTCAAAGTGCGCATCGACCCATGCGTCGAGTTGGTCAAAAATAGTGCTCATACCGTCGTTTTCTCAGTGGCTAAATCGGCCAATAATTGTTGGAATGCGTCTATGCACAATTGCATGTCGCTGCTGTTGGTGCTCTCTAGCGGGTTGTGGCTGATGCCGGAGTTTTCGCCGCGTACAAAGAGCATGGCCTGCGGCATGATTTCATGCAGCTTCATGGCATCGTGCCCTGCGCCGCTGGGCATGCGGTGGATTGGCAAGCCCAGCTTGCCCACTGCGTTTTCCCAGCGCGCTTGCCATGCAGGGCTGCTGGGCGCTGCGGCGGCGCGCATGGTTTCTTCGGTGCTAAAGGCCACGCCGCGCCGCTCGCATATGGCCTCCAGCGCTGCCAATATGTCAAACACCATGGCATCGCGCTGCGCATCGGTGGGGGCGCGCATGTCTAGGCTAAATTCGCAGCGGCCGGGCACCACATTCACCGAGCCGTTGGGCACGCCCAGCATGCCCACCGTGGCCACAGAGTCGCCATCTTTAGCGGCGCGCTGCTCAACGAATACAGAGAACTCGGCAAACGCCGCCGCTGCATCGCGCCGCGTGGCCATGGGCGTGGTGCCTGCATGGCTGGCTTGGCCAATGATGGAGCAGTGCATGCGCACGCTGCCATTGATAGAGGTGACGATGCCCAGCGGCAGATGCAGGGCGTTGAGCACAGGGCCCTGCTCGATATGCAGCTCCACAAAGCCTAGGTATTGCGCAGGGTCGCGTTTCAACGCTGCAATATCAGGCATAGCAAGCTTTGACCTGTTGACGCTGACATCCAGTGCAATTCCTTCAGAATCTGTCTGGCTGAGCCATTTGTCGTTAAAACTGCCCACCAAGGCTGATGCGGCTAGGAATGTGGCTTTGTAGCGCTGGCCTTCTTCTTCGGCAAAGCCCACCACCTCAATGCCAAAAGGCAGTCGCTTGCCAGCCTTGGCCAGCTCGCGCACACACATGATGGGTGTGAAAATGCCCAAGCGCCCGTCGTATTTGCCGCCATTGCGCACGGTGTCGTAGTGGCTGCCTGTGAGCAGGTATTTATGGTTTTTCAGGCCAATGTCAGCACCATGTGGTGATAGTTCGCTATCACTTTTATAACGACCAACCACATTGCCTAATACGTCAATCTCCACACTGTCAAAGCCTGCCTCGCGCATGTGCTGGGCTATTTGTGCGGCGCAGGCGCGGTGCGCATCGGTCATGTAGGTGACGGTGAGTTGGCCTTTTTCTTTATACCCAGCATCGCTGTGCTGGGCTAAGGATTCGTGCCAATCCCACAGTTCGTCGCCCAGCGCGGGTTGCTGGCCAAACTTGTCTTGCAGGCGGATTTCTACAATGCGGTGGATGTTGCGCAGGCACTCTTGCAGCTCAAAATCGCGGTGGCCGCTCAGGCGGCGGGCAAAGGTGTCGATGATTTGCGTTTTATTCAAGCCCATGCCACGCGGGCCTCGCACCGCTAGGATAAAAGGCCAGCCGAATTTGGCTTTGTAATCAGCATTGAGCTGGTGGATGCGGGCAAACTCATCGGGCGTGCATTGCGTGAGCCCCGCTTTGCTTTGCTCGGTGGTGGACTCTGCAGTAAGCGTGTTGTCGACCATGGCTTTGCCTGCCAGCTCGGGGTGCGCCTTGATCAGCTCAATTTGCTGCTTTTCACCTGCTTGTGCAAGCACGGTGGTCATTGTGTGCTTCAAAGAGGCTAGCGATTGGAATGGGCGCTGGGCCAGAGCAGCCTGTGCAATCCACGGCGAATGCTCGTACAAGCCATCCAGCATGTGTGCAGCTTCTGTCAGCGTGGCGGCGTTGAGTTGGGCAAGAGTCAGGGTCATACTGGGATAGGAAAATAGTAGCTCAAGGGATGTTGGCTTGTGGATGGCGGTGCAGCGGGGGTGCGATCAGAGGGCGCTCAGCAGGCGCTGGCATGGCTTGGATGCACGGTGCGCCAATGCTGCGCAATGTCAATCCGCTTGGCCACCCACACATGGCTGTGTTTTTCAATATGGTCTAAAAAGCGCTGCAGCGCCGTGATGCGCCCGGGCCGGCCCAAGATGCGGCAGTGCATGCCTATGCTCATCATTTTGGGAGCATTGCAGCCATCCGCTGCACCCTCTGCATACAGCGCATCAAAAGTATCGCGCATGTATGCAAAGAACGGGTCGGCATGCGAATAGCCCTGCGGCAGTGCAAAGCGCATGTCGTTGCAGTCTAAGGTGTAGGGCAGGATCAGCTGCTGCGCATCGCTGCCATCGGTTTTGCGCACCGTCATCCAAAAGGGCAGGTCGTCGCCGTAGTAGTCGCTGTCATACGCTAGGCCGCCGTGGTCGGCCACAAGGCGGCGGGTGTTGGGGCTGTCTCGGCCTGTGTACCACCCCAGTGGGGCTTGGCCAGTCAGCGCGGTGATGCTTTGCATGGCCAGCTGCATATGGGCGCGCTCGGTGGCTTCATCCACGCTTTGGTAAGAAATCCATTTGTAGCCGTGGCAAGCTATCTCGTGGCCAAGCTCCACAAAGGCGGCTGTCACATCGGGGCTGCGCGCCAGCGCCGTGCTCACGCCAAACACCGTGAGTGGAAGCTTGCGCTTTTCAAATTCGCGCAAAATCCGCCACACTCCCGCGCGTGCGCCGTATTCATAAATGCCTTCCATGCTGATATGGCGCTCAAGATACGACGGCGGGTTGAACATTTCGCTTAAAAACTGCTCGCTGCCCGCATCGCCATGCAGCACCGAATTTTCGCCACCTTCTTCGTAATTGAGCACAAACTGCACTGCGATGCGGGCTTTGCCCGGCCACTGGGCGTGCGGCGGTGTGCGGCCATAGCCTGCCAAATCACGCGGGTAGGGGGCGGTGCTGTTGTATGCCATAGCGCTCATTTTTAAGCAGCAAATAATACTGGCCGCGTAATGGAAATGTCGGGTTTGTCTTCAAAATTCAAGCTGTTAAAAACAGCTTGCAAATGCGCATCCATGAGTGCCACAGCGGCTTCTTCATTGCCGCTGGACATGGCCGATACGATTTTTGAATGGTCGTCGTTGGACGCTTGCGCGGCCTGCTCGCTTTGGTACATCAGGGTGATCAATGAGCAGCGCGAGATCAAATCATTGAGCATTTCGGCCAGCACAGCGTTGTCCATCAGTTCGGCCATGCGCACATGAAAATCGCCCAAAAGCTCAATGCGCCCGGGCGCATCGCCATTAGAAATGGCGGTTTTTTCCTGCGCCACATGCTCTTGCAGGGCACGAATTTTGGCAGGCGTGACGCTGCGCACAAAAGCACGGGTCATCTCGGCTTCGAGCATGCGGCGCACGCCAAACACTTGGCGCGCCTCGTCAATCGAGGGCGAAGCCACAAACGCGCCACGCGCGGGTTCGAGCACAATCAGCCGCTGGCGCTCCAGCTGGTAAAGCGCTTGGCGCACCAAGGTGCGCGAGACGCGAAAATGGTCAGCCAGCTTTTGCTCGACCAGCTTGGCACCGGGGGTGAGGCGGTGCTCCACAATGGCTTTGGTGAGGGATTCGACGATATGGTGGGTGGTGGATGATTCCATGGTCAAAATTGTATACACTTCTGGCTGCGCTGCGGCTTTAATCACGCAATTTGCCGTATTTTCAACCAATCAGGAGCTGGCTATGGGCTTGTCCACCCACGTTTTAGACACCGCGTACGGCTGCCCCGGCGCTGGCATGGCCGCGCGATTGCAGCGCTTAGAAGCTGGCCAATACGTGCTGCTAAAAAGCATGGTGCTCAACGCCGATGGCCGCAACCCCGATGGCGCGCTGTTTGACAGCGCCAGTCTGCAAAAAGGCCAATACCGCCTATGCTTTGAGGTGGCCACGTATTTTCGCGCCAAGGGCGTGGCACTGCCCGAGCCTGCGTTTTTAGACGTGGTGCATGTAGACTTTGGCATTGCCCACCCCGAGCAGCATTACCATGTGCCGCTTTTGGTGTCGCCATGGAGCTACTCGACGTACCGAGGTAGCTGAACAGTCTACGGTCGCCTCGGCGCTGCAATTGGACGGCTCCGCGGCTGTCCCCCGGCCTCGAGGCCTCCTCCTTGATGCCGCTGCGCCGTCCAAACCAAACACCGAGGCGACTGAGAGGGGGTTTTAGGGCAAGATGAAGACATTGCATGCACAAGTGACATCCTCTGCATGCGCAGGTAGAGCATCACCAACTAAATGGCTCAGGGCGGTGGTGCTGCTTCAGCGCAGC
>JAYTMT010000300.1:0-1570 GCA_043728315.1 Polaromonas sp.
CCATCGCCTAAGGTTGCCTTGGTTCTTGCCATGTGGGGACTCCTTGTGGGGAGTCTGTATTGTGACAGAAATTAATCTAATAGAACAGTATTGGCCGCGTAGCCGTCCAAGCCAAGCACATGGGCATACGTGACCAAGCATCAACCAAAGCAAGCAACTATTGACACTTATTGAGACCGCAAAACAATCTCTTTCATCCGCGTCAACTTAGGCGACACCACCGGCACTGTCAGCATGGTGCTGGCAATCGCCATCAGCAGCAGTGCAGTAAAGGTTTCGCTGGTAATGATGGCTTTGTCCAGCAAGATATTGACAAAGATAATCATGATCAACGCCTTGGTTTGCAGCAGCCAGCCAATAATCGAAGCCTCGCCTGGCGCCCATTTCAGCAGCTTGCCTGCCACATGCACGCCGATCAATTTGCCTGATACTGAGGCTGCCAATAAAACCGCTGCAGCAATAAACACCGCCTGCCCGCCCAGCGACCAATTGGTGCGCAGGCCTGTGCTCAAGAAAAACACCGGCATCAGTACCATCAGCACGTTATGCCGCAGCATATCCATATGCTCTTGGTTAAACCAGTCGCTGTCCAGCACCGCACCCGCAATAAAAGCGCCCACCATAAAGTGCAGGCCCGACCAGTCGGCACCCAAGCTGCACACAATCAGCCAAACCAGGCCCACGTACCAACGGTCTTTCTCTGGCAGCCAGCGCATCAGCTTGCGCAGCACGTAGCTGCACACGGCAAACGCGGCCAGAAACGCCGCTTGTTTGCCCACACGTTCCCAGTCCATCAAAATCAGCGCCAGCACACCCCAAATGGCAATGTCGTCGATGCTGGCATAGCGCAAGATGCGCTGCCCCATCGGCTGGCGCAAGATGGCCAGTTTTTCCATCAGTAAAATCAAAATCGGCAGCGCTGTCACAGCGCACGCCATGCCCACCCCCAAAACAAACTGCCACTGCGTCGCCTTGGGCCCTATCCAGCCGGCAAAACCCAGCATGCCGATGGCCACAACGCTGCCAAACACCAGTGGCACGCCCAGCGCCAGGCCTGCGGTAATGCCGCTTTCGCGTTTGTGTTCCCAGGCTTTTTTCAGGTCTAGCTCAATCCCTGCAATCCACACAAAAATCATCACGCCCCACCACGCCACGCCGTTTAGCGCGGTAATCACCGACGGGTTGAACACAAAAGCGTAATAGTCTGGATAGATTTTGCCCACTATGCCGGGGCCTAGCAGCACACCGGTGATGATTTGCACCACCACCAAGGGCGCGTAATAGTCAGTCTTACCTAGTCGCCAGATCAAATACGGCAAGGTAAAGATGATCGCCATGGCGACCAGGTAAATCTCAGTGGTGGTCATATCAATTGCGTGGGGCCACGCCCTCAAGCCTGGCCTAGATGGACAAGCCGCGTATTATGCCCGCGGCTTGTCTGGCGCGGTTATGACAAATTAGGTGCCAGAATCCGCATCATCAATGCTTCGGTTTCACCACGCCGCCGGGCCATGTCTTGCAGCTGGTCTTCGCCAATTTTGCCTACGTTAAAGTAGGTAGCATCAGGGTG
>JAYTMT010000301.1:0-28666 GCA_043728315.1 Polaromonas sp.
CCGAGTTAGGCCGTTTCCCTCCATTTGCTCGAAAAAACCAGCTCCCCCGAAGGGGCCAGCGACCGTTTGCGCGTTGGCACAGCACTCGCTTAGCCGCAGCAGTGACCACCTAAAACAGGAACATGCGTTAGCACAACTCGCAATATCTCTGTTTACAACGACATTTGCTATGGCCTCGGTACTTTCCGCTGCAAATTTATACAACCGCCACTACCGACACACCATGCGTCGCCAATGAAAGCGACACCTGCGCACCCACTTTGAGCACATCGGTCAAATCGGGTGACACCACAAAGATTGCGCCCAACTCGGTGTCAAAGGTGTACTCGTAAATGCTGCCCAAATACGCCGCCTTTGCCAGCTTGGCCTCTAGCGCATCGGCGGCCCCCGCTGCGCCAATATGCCATGCCTCTGGCCGCACGGCCACCTTCACCGCACCGGCGGCCACGGCTTGGCGCGCTCTGATGGTCAAGGGCCCGAGCGCCACCGTGCCGTCGGCTGCGGCCACGGCGGGGAAGAGCATGGCTTCGCCCATGAAGCCCGCTACAAACTCGCTTTGCGGGCGCTCGTACATGTCTTGCGGTGTGCCGCGCTGTGCAATGAGGCCCAGGTCCATCACAATGATTTGGTCGCTCACAGCCAGTGCTTCGCTTTGGTCGTGCGTGACATAGGCCACCGTCAGGCTCAGGCGCTGCTGGATGGCGCGGATTTCTTCGCGCATGGCGCGGCGCAGGCGCGCATCCAAGTTACTCAGTGGCTCATCAAATAGTAGCACCGCAGGCTCTAGCACCAAAGCACGGGCCAAGGCTACGCGCTGCTGTTGGCCGCCTGATAGCTCGCTGGGCAGGCGCTCGTCAAAGCCCACCAAGCCCACGTTTTTAAGCGTGTCGCTCGCCCGCGAGCGCGCCTCTGCCTTGGCCACGCCCGACATTTTCAGGCCATACATCACGTTTTCAATCACGTCCATGTGCGGAAACAGCGCGTAGCTTTGGAACATCATGCTCACGTTGCGATCCGCTGGGCCCAGTGTGGTCACGTCTTTGCCGTCCATGGTGATCTGGCCACTGGTGGGCGATTCGAGTCCCGCTATCATGCGCAGCGTGGTGGTTTTGCCGCAGCCCGAGGGGCCAAGTATGGTGGTGAGCTCGCCTTTTTTAATTTCAAAGCTGATACCTTTGACAGCCAAGGGCGCTGTTTTGTCGCTGCCATAGCGCTTGGTGATGTTTTTAAATTCTACGCCGTGGTTCATGGTGCGCTTTCTGTGGGTTATTTCCGAATAGCCCTGTCTGGCAGTGCTGCTGGTTACTTATTCAAAATAAAGTTAAGAGTCAAGCCGATTGTTTTAGCATTAATGCACTGCCACCGACACAGCAGGCACGCCCGCTTTGCGCCGCCCCAGCTTGCGCTCACCCACTAAAAACTGGATCAAGGCGATGGCCAAGGACATCAAAATAATCAGCACTGTGCAATAGGCCAGCGCCACACCATAATCACCATTGCCCACACGGCCAATGATGTAGGTGGTGGCCAGCTCGTTTTCAGCGGTTACTAAGAAAATCACTGCACTCACCGTGGTGATGGCGCGCACAAAGCTGTAGATCAGTGCTGCCACCAGCGCGGGCTTAAGCAGCGGCAACACCACATAGCGAATGGTCTGTATGCTGCCCGCACGCAGCATCATGGAAGCTTCGTCCAGCGATTTGTCCAACTGCTTAAAAGCGGCAGTGCCCGCCCGCACACCCACAGGTAAATTGCGAAACATGAAGCATAAAATGATGATGAGCGCCGTGCCCGTAAGCTCAAAGGGCGGGATGTTGAAAGCCAAAATATAGCTCACGCCCAGCACCGTGCCGGGGATGGCAAAGGCCAGCAGCGCGGCAAACTCAAACAGGCTTTGCCCCTTGAATTCGGTGCGCGCCAGCAAGTAGGCAATCAGCAAGCCCGCCGTAGCGGTGAGCGGTGCAGAAATAGCGGCGAGCTTGACCGTGGTAAACAGCGAATTCCAAGCCGTGCCTGCCCACACCAAGCCGTGCGCAGCCCACTCTAGCGCGAAGGCGGTGTGAAAGTGCTCCAGCGTGGGCGTGTAGTCGCGCCCCCATGTTTTCACAAAACCACCTGCAAAGGCAAAGACATAGACCACCACCGTGAACGCCATCCAAGGCAAGGCCGCGGCATACACGACGCGCTTGACGCTACGGGGCAGCGCCATGGGAATGCCGCCATCACCCTTGCCGCTCACCGTGGTGTAGCTCTTGCTGCCCAGCACACCGCGCTGTATGGCAAACACCGTGAGCGCAAAAAACGTGAGTATCCACGCCAGCGAGGCCGCACGCCCTTGGTCATACTGCGCGCCCACGATGGCAAAGAATATCTCGGTGCTCAGCACTGAAAACTGCCCGCCCACCACAATCGGGTTACCAAAGTCGGCCATGCTCTCAATAAAGCCTACCAAGAAGGCATTGGCCAAGCCCGGCTTGAGCAGTGGCAGGGTCACGGTCATGAAGGTTTGGATGGGCGTGGCGCGCAGGGTTTGCGCGGCTTCCTCAAGGCTAGGTGCTATGCCTTGCACCACGCCGCGCATGATCATAAAAGCTATGGGCGTGAACGCAAAAGTTTGCGCCACCCACACCCCAAACCAGCCGTAGAACCAGCGGGTGGGCGGTATGCCAAAGGCATACTCCAAAAATTGGTTTACCACACCCGCGCGGCCAAACAAGAGGATGAGCCCCAAGCCCACCACAAAAGGCGGCGTGATGATGGGTAGCATGGCCAAAAGATTGAGCGGCTTGTTGAGCTGCTTGCTGCCGCGCTCAGACATCAGCGCCATCAGCGTGCCCAGCACCACCGTGCTAGTAGCCGTCATCAGCCCTAAAAACAGGGTGTTCCAAGCCACGCCGCAGCGCTGGCCGCCACCTAAGCAGCTCAGACCAAAATTGCGCTCGCTGGCAATGCGCGTCCATAGCGAAGTGAGTGACCATGCCCCTGATTCTGTGAAAAAAGCACCGTTGAGCGCCTTGAGCACAGGAAACAAAATAAACAAAGCCAGCATGGCCGCGCAGCCCACCACCGCAGCCGATATGAACATGTCGCCCTTGAAATAACCGCGCCGCGCAATGCCAAATGCCGTGATGGTGACCAAGGAAAGCAAGGCTAAAAATCCGCCCCAACCCATGCCAAACTGCGACATGCCCAGCTCGCCAAACACAGCGTTGAGCACCTCAAACGACCAGCCTTTAGCGCCAATCGTAAAGCCCGACGCCATCAAACCCAGCGCGCCCACAGCGCCCGCCACCACGAGCACTGTTCCTTGCTTTTTAGTGGGAACCATGCTGGCACCCAAGGCCGCCAGCGCCAACGCCACCACGCCCACCCACAGCCACGGCCGCTGGTAGGCGGCGGCCTGCATCAGGCCGTTGCCCGCTTGGTCATTAGAGAAAACCTGCGGGATCGACAGCAGGCCATTGGTGTCTTGAATGGCATACCAAGGAAAAGCCACATAGGCCAGTACACCAAACGCCACGCACCACCAAATGGCGGAGTTAAGGGCTTGGCCGGGCAAGCGGCCAGACGACATTTTTTGCACGGTTAACAACCTTTTCTCTCCATGTGGATGCTTGCGTGCACCAAAGCCTAGCCGCATCAAGCCACCCCCAGTAAAAACCAATTCATCGAAGCGCTGTACCAATCGCTGTCAACGTGGCAGCGAATTAACCTCTTTTTCCCACTTGGCAATCAAGCGGCGACGCTCGTTGGATGCGCCATATTTGGCGTAGTCGTAATTGATGAATTTGATTTTCTTAAAGTCTGGCACGCGGGCATCCACTTTTGCCCCCTTGTTAGACGGCAGTTGGAATTGCTTGGCCGCCGCTGCCATTTCTTGCGCAGCCGGGGTCAGTGACCATTCGTAGAATTTTTTAGCCGCATCTAAATTGCGCGCACCTTTGATGATGCTGATAGAGCCAATTTCGGCACCCGTGCCGTCGCTGGGGGTGATGGTGTCGATGGGGAAGCCCTGCATTTTCTCGCCCGGACCGTCGTGCACAAAGCTGATCGAAATGGTGGTTTCGCCCCGCGCCACAGATTTAATCGGCCCAGTGCCACTGCGGGTGTATTGGCTGACGTTTTTGTGCAGCTGCTTCATGTACTCAAAAGCTTTGTCCTCACCCATCATTTGCACCAGCGTGGCCACCATGGTGTAGGCCGTGCCGCTGGAACCCGGGTTGGCTACTTGGATTTCGCCTTTGAGCGCAGGGTTGAGCAAGTCGGCCCAGGTTTTAGGCACTGCCAGTTTCTTTTTGGCCAGCAGTTCGGTGTTGTAGCCAAAGCCCAGTGGGCCCGAATAAATACCCACGGTTTTGTAGCCCGACTGCGCGGCCTGCTGTTGCGCCCAGCCGTGCAGCAGCGGCAGGCTGGGTGATTTGTATTCGAGCGACAGGTTTTGCTCTGCCGCCTGCAAATGCGGATCGCCTGTGCCACCAAACCAAATGTCGGTTTTGGGGTTTTCCTTCTCGGCAATGATCTGCGCCAGCGCCTCGCCAGAGCCCTTCATGCTGATGTTGACCTTGGTGCCGGTGGTGCGGGCATACACCGTGCCAATCATGTTGCACCACTCGGCCTGCACCGAGCAAATCACATTCACGGTTTGGGCCTGCGCAGACACGCTGGCCAAGCAAGCAGACGACAGGGCAGCTAGGACAAAGTAATTTTTCATGGTGGATTTTATAGAAATGGTGACAAAAGGAATTTAGTTACTGCACATATAACTATAAATGCTTTTAATCCTGAATGATTACAGGGAAAATACCGATGAATTTGCTATATTTGCTCTGAAATTTCATATTTTGCACTTGACCCCAAACATGAAACTGAGTTACATTACTTTTCGTATTCAACTGTAATTTAACAACATATGGGCTTTAATCTTGTTTTATTTGGTGGCACTGGCGATTTGAGTTGGCGCAAGCTGATGCCGGCGCTGTTTCAGGCCTTTCGCCACGGCACTTTGCCTGAGGGCGGACGCATCATTGGCGTGGCGCGCGACGAGATGTCAGACGCGCAATACCGCGACTTGATCCGCAGCCGCTTTGACCAAGTGGAGCTGGCCAAGCGCCCCAGCACTGAGGAGTTTGACCGCTTTGCCGCCCTGCTGTGCTACCAGCGCATGGATTTGTCCAAGCCAGAATCCTACGCCGCCCTGTCTGCCAAGCTGGCCCTGCGCCCCGCGGACAGCACGGTGATGTATCTGGCCACCTCGCCCAATTTGTTCACCGTGGTGTGCGAGCAGCTGGGCGCAGCCGGGCTTAACACCGCCAGCACCCGTGTGGTGCTAGAAAAACCGCTGGGCCAAGACTTGGCCAGCAACCGCCAAATCAACCGCACGGTGCTGCAGTTTTTCAGCGAAAAGCAAATTTTCAGAATTGACCATTATTTGGGCAAACCGTCGGTGCAAAACCTCTTGGCGCTACGCTTTGGCAACGCCCTGTTTGAGCCCCTGTGGCGGCGCGAGCACATTGCCAATATCCAGATCACTATGGCTGAGGAATTGGGTGTGGAAAAACGCGGCGGCTACTACGACGGCATTGGCGCGCTGCGCGACATGGTGCAAAACCACGCCTTGCAACTGCTCTGCGCCATTGGCATGGAGCCACCGATTAACGCCCATGCCGATGCCATACGCGATGAAAAACTCAAGGTGCTGCGCAGCCTCAAGCGCTGGACGGCCGAGTCACTGGGGCAGCACACGGTGCGCGGCCAGTATGCGGCTGGCAATGTGGGTGGCGCGGCTGTGCTCGGCTATGCGAACGAGCTGGGCGTATCGCAGGGCAGCCCAACCGAAACCTTTGTGGCCCTGCGCGCCGAGATTGACAATTGGCGCTGGGCGGGCGTGCCGTTTTACATACGCACAGGCAAGCGCTTGGCGGGGCGTGAAGCGCATATCACCGTGAATTTTCGGCCCACGCCGCATGCGATTTTTAAAACTGCAGCGGGTGCAGTCAACAAGCTGGTGATTCACCTGCAGCCCAAAGACGGCTTGGAGCTGCACCTGCTTGCCCAAGGCCAAGCCAATCGGCGCGATGCCAGTACCCTGAGCACGGTGCAGCTGGATTTGGATTTTGACAAACGCTTTGGCGAGCAGCGCGTGGGGGCGTATGAGCGCCTGCTACTCGATGTGCTCGATGGCCGCTTGAACTTGTTTGTGCGCAGCGACGAGCAAGAAGAAGCGTGGCGCTGGGTAGAACCCGTGCTAGAGCACTGGAAAAACGACAGCGTAGAACCACGCCCCTACGCCGCAGGCACCTGGGGTCCCAGCGCATCAAGTGCCATGATCGCGCGCGATGGTTTTTGCTGGAGCGAAGAGGCTTGAGTTGATTTTTTAAGGTTTTTACACCCAATGTCAGCGTCATATGGTCATATTGCGCTATTAAATATATAGTAATTGGATTGTCCCATGCTCGATCGAATCAAAGCCTCGCTGTCTTCCCTAGCTCCTGCCGAGCAGCGCGTGGGCAAGCTGGTGTTGCTCGATCCGCGCGCATTTGCCAATTTGCCAGTGAGCGAGCTGTCAGACCGCGCCCATGTGAGCAAACCCACTGTGGTGCGCTTTTGCCGCAGCATGGGCTACGACGGCTTGAGCGATTTCAAGCTCAAGCTGGCAGGCAGCGTGAGCGAGGGCGTGCCCTTTATTCACCGCGCGGTGGATGCAGACGACAAAGTAGGTGATGTGCTAGTTAAAGTGATTGACAACGCCGCAGCGGCATTTTTGAAATACCGCAACGATGCCTCCACCTTTGCCATAGAGCGCGCCGTGGATGCACTGGTGCAAACCTACAAGTCGCGTGGCCGCATCGAGTTTTTTGGCGTGGGCAACTCCGGCATCGTGGCGCAAGACGCGCAGCACAAGTTCTTTCGGCTAGGCGTAACCTCCATTGCCTACAGCGACGGCCACATGCAGGTCATGAGTGCGTCCACGCTCAGCGCTGGCGACTGCGTGGTGGTTATATCCAACTCAGGCCGCACCCGCGATTTGATGGATGCCACCGATATTGCCCGCAAAAACGGCGCCACCACCATTGTGATTACTTGCAGCGGCTCACCCCTTGCAGGCGCTGGCCATATCCACCTGAGCGCCGACCACCCCGAAGGCTTTGACCGCTACAGCCCCATGGTGTCGCGGTTGCTGCACCTCTTAATCATCGACGTGCTGGCCACCACGGTGGCCCTGCGCATTGGAGGCGATGTCTTGCAACCCATGCTCAAAGAAATTAAGAACAACCTGCGCAGCAAGCGCTACGCTTAAGCTTTGCGCTGCGCATCGGCAGTGGTTTCGCGGGCTAGCATTTTGACGGTGATCACTGGCATTGGGATTGCCTTTGAGTGGCTAGGGTGCTAAGGCAGGGCTGCGCCAGTGGCTGCCTACCCACAGAGCGTACCAATCCTCGCTGGAAAGCTGCAGGTGCATGGCGCGGGCAGCATCGGTGATGCGCGGCAACTGCGCGCTGCCCATGATGGGCACAATGCCCGCAGGGTGGCGCATGAGCCAAGCCAGTGCCACGGCATCGGGCGTGCAGGCATGCGCAGCGGCTATACGCGCCAGCTCAGGGCGCAGGCGCTGCGCCAGCGGCGAGTCACCAAACAGTGCGCCACCGTCTAAAGGCGACCACGCCATGGGGCGTATGCCCAGCGTTTGGCATTGGTCTAGCACGCCGTCACTAAAGGCATCGCGCTTAGCCAGAGACAACTCGATTTGGTTAACCGCCAAAGGGGCGCGTAAAAATTTCTGTAATAAAGTGACTTGAGACACCGAAAAGTTAGACACGCCCACCGCCCTCACCAGCCCCGCATCCACTGCCGAATCCAGCGCGCTGGCCGTCTCTTGCGCGTCCATCAGCAGATCGGGGCGGTGCAGCATCCACAGATCGAGCCTGTCAGTGCCAAAATTGCGCAAAGACTGCGCGATGCTGGCTGCGATGTAGGCCGCACTGGAGCTGAAGGTTTTAGACAACTGCTGCGGCCGTTGGGGTGAGACCATGCGGATGCCGCATTTGGTCAACAGTTGCACCTGATCACGCAAGCCCGGCGAGAGTGCCAAGGCCTGACCAAACGCAGCCTCAGCGGTGTAGCCGCCGTAAATATCCGCATGGTCAAAACTGCTGATGCCCAGTTGCAGGCAATGCTGAATCAAGCGATTGAGCGCCTGCGCGTCCTGCGCCGCTTTGCCCCAACGCCAAGCACCCCATACCAGAGGTGAAATCTTCAAATTTATAGATTTTTTGGCTAATGTCAGCGTCATATGGTCATTATTCGCTATTTAATTTGTAGTGTTTGATTGCTTGTTAATTCTAGCTTTTTCATTTTAACCTTGCCCTTTGCAGCTTGGATTCTCCCCGCTCCTCTCGTTCTTTCCGCTCTCGCTGAGCTTGTCGAAGGGGGCAGACTCAAACCCTGTTCGCCCTGAGCTTGTCGAAGGGTTCATACTGACTTGGCTTTTGTAGCGAGTGATCGTCTTCGCTCAGAGTTTTGCAGCGTTGCGCCCACGCCAGTGCGCTGCCTGCCTGCGCCCGAGTTACCGGCCCGCCTCGCGGTAAGCTTTGCGGTACTCAAAATGGGAGGAATGTCCATAACTCGCCCTGCGGGCTCAAACAGATGAACAGCCTGATCTCCCATTTTTCCGTTCCTCAAGCCCGGTCACTCTGATTGGGCGCAGGCAGGCAGCGCACTGGCGCGGTCGCGGGCAAGGTGGTCACTTAGCTGGTGTTTCGTGCTTATCTTTGTACTTTTTACGAGAAATAGTGACAATGTCAGCGTCATATGGTCATACTACGCTACGTTTTATATAGCAAACGACACTCCAAGAGTAACGTGTCTCCGGTATTAAAACCTCAATGCGAGCATAGCCCGAGCAGCGTTTTGGCTATCCCGACCGACCGATTTCGGTGTACCCACCGCTGAGAGGGCGCGTCGGAATAGCCAAAACGCTGCTCGGGCGCTGTAAACCAGCAGCTACAGAGGCTCAAAGCGAACAGTATTGGCTACCCCAGCATGAGGGAGTGTGACAAACTCTCCGGCGCACTCGGACGTGCCAAACAAAGACGCGTCCAAACACATGCAAAGACAGGAACAGGAACGAAACCTACCCAATCCGGCCCTCTTGCACGGCGTGACATGCAATCTTGATACCACCAATCTCTTGCAGCACTGGCCGCTCCACGCGGCAGCGCTCGTTGACATGCGGGCAGCGCGGGTTAAAGGCGCAGCCTGCGGGCGGGTTCAGGGGGTTGGGCACTTCGCCTTGCACGGGTGTTCGGGCGCGGCCTGTGTCGTGCATTTTGGGAATGGCATCGAGCAGCATGCGCGTGTAGGGGTGGCGCGGGTTGGCAAACAGCGTGGCTTTGTCGGCCAGCTCCACCAAGCGGCCCAAATACATCACGCCCACATGGTCGCTCACATGGCGCACCACGGCCAAGTTGTGGCTGATGAACAGGTAGGTCAGGCCATGCTTGCGCTGCAAATCCTTCATGATATTGAGCACCTGCGCCTGTACGCTCACATCCAGCGCGCTGGTGGGCTCGTCACACACCAAAAACTCGGGCTGCGTGGCCAAGGCGCGGGCTATAGATATGCGCTGGCGCTGGCCGCCTGAGAACTGGTGCGGGTATTTCACGCCGTCAAGCTCTGACAAACCCACCGAGCGCAGCAGTTCGCCCACCCGCGTATCCAAGGCTTTTTCATCGCTCAAAATACCGTGCTCCACCAGTGGTTCGGCCACAATGTCGCGCACTTTCCAGCGCGGGTTCAGGCTGGCATAGGGGTCTTGAAAAATCATTTGAATCCGCTGGCGCAGCTTTTTGCTGCCTTCGGATTTGTAGGTGGCGTGGGCATCCACACCCGCAAAATCCATATTGCCGCGCGTGGGCGCATACAAACCCACCATGAGCTTGGCCACCGTGCTTTTGCCGCAGCCCGATTCACCCACCAAGGCCAGTGTTTTGCCTTTTTCAATGCTGAAACTCACGCCATCGACGGCATGCAAAAACACCTTGGCCTTACGCTCAAGTGTGCGGGTGAGCCAGGGGGCAGATACGTCGAAGGTTTTGGCCAAGTCCTTCACTTGCACCAACACGCTAGAGTTTTGAGTTTGACTCATGCGCCTGCTCCTTGCGCCGCGCCATGCGCTTGAGAATGCTCACCAATTTGTGCGCCGTCATGCAGCCAGCAGGCCGCACGGGTAGAGCCAGCGGCCATTAGGCTGGGGCGCTCGGTTTTGCAGCGGTCAAAGGCTTTGGTGCAGCGCGGATTAAAGGCGCAGCCTGTGGGAATGGCGTTCAGGCGCGGCATCGAGCCGTCGATTTGGTTGAGGTTTTCACGGTCAGAGGCCATGTCGGGAATGGAGGCCATCAGGCCTGCGGTGTAGGGGTGGGCGGGGTGGTTAATCACCTCGTGCACAGGGCCAATCTCCACAATGCGGCCGGCATACATCACCGCCACGCGGTCGCAGGTCTCCGCTATCACGCCCATGTCGTGCGTCACCAACATCACAGCAGCGCCTCGGTCTTTGCAAATGTTTTTGAGTAGCGAAATGATTTGCGCCTGAATCGACACATCCAGCGCTGTGGTGGGCTCATCGGCCACAATCAGCTTGGGCTCAGCGGCCAGTGCCAACGCAATCACCACGCGCTGGCGCATGCCACCCGAAAACTGGTGGGGGAAATGGTCAATCCGCTCTTCAGCCGCGGGTATGCCCGTGTCTTTAAGCAGGTTAATCGCTCGCAGCCGTGCCTCGGCGTAGCTGACTGGAAGATGCGTTTGTATCGTTTCGGTGAGCTGCTTGCCCACGCTGTACAGCGGGTTGAGTGAAGTGAGCGGGTCTTGAAAAATCGCACCAATCTTGCGGCCACGGATCTGGCGCATGCGCTCATAGGGCAAATTGTCAATGCGTTCGCCGTCAAGCAGCACCTGCCCACCACCAATACGCCCGGGCGGCTCAAGGAGGCCAATGATGGCCGCGCCCGTGAGCGATTTGCCAGCGCCCGATTCGCCCACTACGCCCAAAATTTCTCCCGGTTCAATGGCAAACGATATATCGTCAATCGCCCGCAGCGTGCCACGGCGGTTGGGGAACTCTACGATGAGGTTTTTAACTTCTAGCAGTGCCATAGGATTACCGCAGTCTTGGGTTCAGCGCATCGCGCAGCCAGTCGCCCAGCAGGTTCACACTCAGGGCAATGATGACCAGCATCAGGCCGGGGAAGACCGTGATCCACCATTCGCCAGAGAAAATATAGTCATTGCCCACGCGAATCAGCGTGCCCAGTGAGGGCGATGTGGGCGGCACACCTACGCCCAAGAAAGACAGCGTGGCCTCAGTGATGATGGCGGTGGCCACTTGGATGGTGGCCAGCACCATCACGGGGCCGAGCACATTGGGCAGCACATGCAAACGCATGATGCGCAAGGATGACACACCCGTGACGCGGGCGGCCTGCACGTATTCTTTGTTGCGCTCGACCAAGGTAGAGCCGCGCACCGTGCGGGCGTATTGCACCCAGCCGGTGAGTGATATAGAGATAATCAGCACCCCAAAAGCCACCGACTCGGCCGCATTAGGGAACAGCGCCCGCCCCACGCCAGCAATCAAAAGCGCCACCAAGATTGGTGGAAAACTGAGCATCACATCGCACAAACGCATCAGAAAGGCATCAATCCAGCCGCCCAAGAAACCAGCGAGTAAACCAAACGATACACCCACCAGCACCGACAGAAAAACCGATGCCAAACCCACCGCCAACGATATACGCGTGCCGTACATCAGGGTTGACAAAATATCACGGCCTTGGTCATCGGTGCCGAGTAAAAACTTGGCGCTGCCTTCTGCCTCCCAAGCTGGGGGCAAACGGGCATTTGACAACTCCAGCGTGGTCAGATCAAAAGGATTGTGGGGTGCGATAAAGCCCGCAAACAGTGCACAAAATATGCAGATGAATGCCACAACAGCTGCTCCAATAGCCACGGGACTGCTGCGAAAACTGTAGCCTATATCGCTGTCAAGCCAACGGGTGATGAATGAAACCAAGAGAGTATTCCCACTGAAAATGGATGGCCTGAAAAACTTAGATGCTTGGCATTGCCTTTAGCCGCACTGCCTTGCGTGGCAGTGCAGTGCGGCCAACGCCGCTTATTTCGCTAAGGTGATGTATTTGAAATCCATGATGTTGTCGGCCTTTTGCACCAACTTCACCTTGTTGCTCACACCCCAAGCCAGCGCTTGCTGGTGCAGTGGGATGTGGCCAATGTCGTCTTGGTGGATTTGGTAGGCTTCTTTGATCATGGCATTGCGCTTGGCTTGGTCAGTTTCGCCTTGCACTTTATTGGTCAACTCGTCCACCTTGGGGTTGCAATACGAGCCAAGATTGAACTGGCCGCCGCCTGATGCATTGACGCAGCGCATGATGGAATTCATGGGGTTGTGCGCGTCATAGGTGGCCGATGTCCAGCCTAGGAGGTAAAAGCTGGTGTCGCGGCGCAAAATTTTGGGGAAATACGTGCCCTTGGTTTCGGCTTGCAGGTTAATTTTCACGCCTATGCGCGACAGATTTGCGGCCACAGCTTGGCAAATCTCGCCGTCGTTCACATAGCGGTCATTGGGGCAGTTCATGGACAATTCAAATCCTGCTGCGTAGCCCGCATCGGCCATGAGTTTTTTGGCCGCTTCCACGTCGTAGGGCAGGCGTTTGTTCATGGTGGCATCAAAGCCATTCACACCCGGGCCGATCAACATGGCAGCTGGCACAGAAGCCCCGCGCATCACCGTTTTCTTGATGCCTTCGATGTCAATAGCTTGGTAGAAGGCCTGGCGCACGCGCTTGTCTTTGAAGGGGTTTTTGCCTTTCACGCTGGAGAAAAGCAGTTCGTCGCGTTTTTGGTCCATGCCCAAAAAGATGGTGCGTAGCTCAGGGCCTTGCATCACTTTGGCTTTGTCACCGCCGTTGATGCGCGCCACGTCTTGCAGCGGCACGGGCTCCATCACGTCAATTTCGCCCGATAGCAAAGCTGCCACACGGGTGGAATCATTACCAATCGGGGTGTAGATTACCTCGGTTAAATTGCTGTCCACCTTGCCCCAGTAGTTGCCATTGCGCGCAAACACGGTTTTGATGCCCGGCTGGCGCTCGCGGGTGCGAAACGCGCCCGTGCCGTTGGATCGAAAGGAAGCAGCGTTTTCAATGCCTTTGCGGCGATCCACAGGCTTGGTGGCTTGGTTTTCTTCAGACCACTTTTGGCTCATGATGAACACGCCAACCATCACCTCGGGCAAAATCGGGAAGGGCGCTTTGGTTTCAATGTCCACCGCAAAATCGTTCACCTTGCGCGCTTCTTTGATCTCGTTGGTGTAGCTTTTCATGTCAGAGCCATCACCTGATGCGCGTGCAATGCTAAACACTATATCGTCAGCCGTGAAATCCTTGCCGTCATGGAATTTCACGCCTTTGCGCAGCTCAAAGCGCCACACGGTAGGCGAGGTTTGCTTCCAGCTGGTAGCCAATAGCGGAATCAGCTCTAGATTTTTGCCGCGACCAGTCATGCCCTCATAGACATTGCCTGTGACGCTAAGCTGCAAGGATTCGTTGAGCGAATGCGGGTCTAGCGAGAGCGCATCGCCTTGGTTGCCTACGCGAAGGGTTTGCGCATTTACTCCCGAAATAATAGCAAACAATGACGATACAACGGCGACATTGAGCAAATTTTTCTTAAATTTCATGGTTAACTCCGATTGATTGATGGTTAAAGGGTTTGGTAAAAAGGAAAACGGTAGCTAGTGGATAAAAGTCAAGTTAAGCGTTAAGCGGCATACTGCGCTCCACCAAGCTGGCATACAGCGCTGCGCCCAGCGGCAACACTTCATCGTTAAAGTCATAGCGGCTGTTGTGCAAATAGCAACCCGGTTGGCCAGCAGTGTCGCCTTGGCCCACGCGCATATACGCGCCGGGCACGGCTTGCAGCATGAATGAAAAATCTTCGCCGCCCATGCTGGGGGGCATATTGCGCAGCACCCGCTCTTCGCCCACCAAACTGGCCGCCACATCCGATGCAAAATGCGCCTCGGGCAGGGTGTTGATGGTAGCTGGGTACACACGCTCATAGGTGAGCACTGCCGTCGCCCCAAAGCCTGCCGCCACCGATTCGACCAAGGTGCGCAGGCGCTGCTCCACCAAGTCTTGCAGCTCGGGGCGGTAGGTGCGCACCGTGCCCACCAACGTGACCGACGCTGGCAGCACGCTCATAGCGCCCGGGCTGCCGCCCTGAATGCTACACAGTGAGAGCACCACTTGGTCTAGCGCGGCCACATTGCGCGAGACAATGCTTTGCGCAGCAGTGACTATGTGCGCCGCCACCAATACCGTGTCCACGCAATTTTCTGGGCGCGCGCCATGCCCGCCAACGCCTGTGACCACGATTTCCACCCTGTCCACCGCCGCTTGCATGGGCCCGGGTGTGATGCCAATCACGCCTACCGCCGTGGTTGGTGAATTGTGAATGGCATACACCTGATCACAAGGAAAGCGGGTAAACAAACCGTCTTGCATCATGGCACGAGCGCCAGCGTAGCCTTCTTCGCCGGGCTGGAATATGAGCGCTGCCGTGCCTGCAAAATTGCGGGTCTCGGCTAAATAGCGCGCCGCACCAATCAGCATAGCGGTGTGGCCATCGTGCCCGCAGCCGTGCATGAGGCCGGGCTTGGCAGATTTGTGGGCAAACTGGTTGTGTTCGGTCAGCGGCAGGGCATCCATGTCGGCGCGCAAGCCCACCATTTTGACCTTGGCTGCCGTACTGGCAGGCAGCTTGCCGCGCACAATGCCCACCACACCTGTTTTGCCCAGCCCCGTGTGGATTTCGTCCACACCGCACAGCTTGAGTGCTTCCTGCACACGGCCTGATGTGTACACCTCTTCAAAACCCAGCTCAGGGTGGGCATGCAAGTCGCGGCGAAAAGCCGTCAGCTCAGGGTGAAACTGCGTGATGTGCGCAAAGGCACGGCCACTGGCTTTTAAGCGTGGCACGGGCTGACCAAATGGCTTGGTTTGTGCTGCGGCTTCTTGCATGGCTTTTTCCATGGCTAGTGGTTGCCCTTGGCAATGCGCAGGCGCGGATCGACTGCAAAATACAGCAAATCCACCACCAAATTAATCACCACAAATATCAGTGCAATCAAGCACAAATACGCCGCCATGACGGGAATATCAGCAAAAGTGACCGCTTGGATAAACAGCAACCCCATGCCCGGCCACTGAAACACGCTTTCGGTGATGATGGCAAAGGCAATCAAGGCACCCAGCTGCAAACCGGTGATAGTAATCACGGGCACCAGCGTGTTTTTAAGCGCATGGCCAAAGTGAATGGCGCGATTGGACAATCCACGCGCACGCGCAAATTTCACATAATCAGTGCGTAGCACCTCCAGCATTTCAGCGCGCACCAAGCGCATGATCAGCGTGAGCTGAAAAATCGCCAGTGTGATGGCTGGCAGCACAATATGGTGCCAACCCTTGGCAGTGAGCAAGCCACTGCTCCACCAGCCCATTTGCACCACATCGCCACGGCCAAAGCTAGGAAACCAGCCCAGCCCCACGGCAAACACCAAAATCAGCAAAATACCGATCAAAAATGTAGGCAGCGAAACGCCCAAGAGCGACATGGTCATGAAAAACTGGCTTAAAAACGTGCCCCTGCGCAGCGCCGCATACACCCCCATGGGGATGCCAATGCACAGAGCCATCATGGCGGCCACAAACGACAGCTCAAGCGTGGCCGGAAAGCGCTCTGCTATCAGGCGCGAGACCTTAGAGCCTTGGCGCAGGCTCAGGCCAAACTCGCCCTGCACCGCATTGCCCAAAAAGCTGGCAAACTGCACCACAAAGGATTTGTCCAGCCCCAAGTCGGCGCGCAGATCAATGATTTGCTGCGGCGTGGCATCTTGCCCCAAGAGCCCCACCACAGGGTCACCCACATACTGAAACAGCATGAAGGCAATGAACGCCACTGAGACCATGACCAACACGGCCTGCAAGAGGCGCTGAACGATGAAAGCAAACATGCGCGCTTAGTTCACTTTAATCAAACGCCAGTCCAAGCGGTTGTCGGCGCGGTGCACCACGTCGACATTTTTCTTCATCACCCAAGGGATAATTTGGTTGTGCAGCGGAATATGCGCCACCGTGTCGTTTTGCAACTGCAAGCCTTCAGTCATCAAGCGGTTGCGCACCGGCAAATCAGTTTCAGTTTTGATACGGTCCACAATGTAGTCCATGCGTTCGTTTTTATAGCGGCCCACGTTGTAATTGCCGTCACCGCCCGTGCCCACACTGCGCGTGAGCGACTGCAGGCTGTACAGCGCATCAAAAGTCGGCACACCCCAGCCCAGCATGTAAATACTGGCCTCAAAGCGCTGAATCATAGGGAAATAGCTCACCAGCGGCATGGTACGCAGCTTGGCTTTTACGCCCACCTTGGCCCACATGGCGGTCACGGCTTGGCAAATTTCTTCGTCATTGATGTAGCGGTTATTCGGGCAGGCAAAATCCACCTCAAAGCCTTGGGGGTAGCCCGCTTCAGCGAGCATTTTTTTAGATGCATCCATGTCAAACGGGAAGCGCTTGTGCACGCCTTCGGTCCAACCTGCCACCTGCGGCGCTACCAGCGCGCCCGTGGGCTGGGCCAGACCGCGCATCACCACACGGTTAAGGGTGTCGCTGTCAATGGCTTGGTAGAGGGCTTTGCGCACGCGCACGTCTTTGAGCGGGTTTTTACCCTTCACGTTCGAGCCCACCAGCTCGTCGCGGTGCTGGTCCATGCCAAAGAAAACCGTGCGGTTTTCAATGCCGTCCACCACTTTCAGGTTGGCATTGTTGCGCAGACGGCCAAGGTCTTGGGGGCTGGGATCGAGCATGAAATCGACCTCGCCAGAGAGCGTAGCGGCGGCGCGGGTGGCCTCTTGCTTGATGGGGGTGTAGACGATTTCAGTCACGTTGCCCTCCATCGCACCCCACCAATTGGGGTTGCGCACCATCACCAGTTTTTGGTCGGGTTGCCACTCTTTGACCATAAAAGGGCCGCTGCCCATGGCATTGCGGTGGGCAAAGGTTTCTTCTTTGCCTCGGATGTCTTTGGGATCCACCGATTTGTTCTTCTCGGCCCAGGCTTTGCTCATGATGCGCAGCTCGGTAAGCTGGCTCAAAAGCACGGGGTTCGAGCCTTTGAGCATGATATCTACGGTGTTTGGATCAACCCTCACCACCTTGTCAATGCCTTGGGTATACACGTTGAAATTAGACGACTTGGCTTGGGCACGGTCCAGAGAAAACACCACGTCATCGGCCGTGAGCGGCGAGCCGTCGGCAAACTTCACACCACTGCGCAGCGTAAAGCGCCACTGCGTGGGCGAGACCTGCGCCCAGCGCGTGGCCAAAATACCCTCGTGCTTGAAAGTGCGGCTGTTGTAATACACCAGCGACTCGTACACCGCAGCATGGATGCCATTGCTCAGCGCGTTGTTTTGCGAATGGATGTCCAGCGTGGGAATATCGCTGGCACTGGTCCATTTAAAGGTTTTGGCCTGGGCCAAAGGCGCTGCGAGCAAGCTGGCAGTGCAAGCGGCCATAACGAGAGAGATTTTGAAGTTCATAGTAGCCTTTCGGGTGTGGGGATGCTAACTTACACCACCAAAACACGTACTATGCCAAAGAATCTACCGCTTTGTCAGCGGGATTTACCCCGAGAGCGTGTAGTTTTCGCATAAGATAAGTCATGGCCGAGATTGACATAGCTTTTTTAGGCGATATATCGCGCAAATACATCTGGTGGAAAACTACCGATGAGACGCTGGCGCAGCCTGACCGCTTGATTGCGCAGGTGATGAACATAGGCGACTACAGTGATATGCACAAAATGGCACAACAACTGGGTGACGACACTTTGCGCCGCGTGTTAACACATGCGCAAGCGGGCCAGTTTGGTGCGCGCTCTTGGGCGTATTGGCATTACAGGCTTGGGATTGCCCAGGTGGGGCAGGTGCCGGCTTTGCCTGTTCGGTCATTTGGATAGCACAAGATGCCCGCTACACACTTCAAACCCCGCACCGACATTCTTGCGCCAGCAGAGATACTAGCCAAGGTTTTGTTAAAGTGTCTTTTTTCGGCACGATTAATTTTGGCCGCGTAGGTGAACCTGAAATAACAGACGACGGCATATTGCAAGTGGCATCGCTGGACGACTTGATGGCTACAAAACTGAAAGTGATTTTGCAACGCGCAGAAGCCAAAGACTACCGCGATATAGCTGCCATGTTAAAGGCGGGTGTGCGCCTTGCAAAAGGACTGACCAGTGCGCGCCTGATGTATGGCAGCAACTTCCAACCCAGCGAAAGCCTCAAAGCCATGGTGTATTTTGAAGATGGTGATTTGAGCACCTTGCAAGCGGATGAGAAGCGCACCCTCGTGCAAGCTGCTAGCGCCGTGCGCGAGCTAGAAACTAGCGCCATTTTGGGCTACCAACTCAGTGCGGCCTTCTAACGCGCTAGCCCAGACAAACTCACCTTGCCATACCAAGCTTTGGTTTGGCTATGCGTATTGTCGGTATCGGTCATCAGCGCCACGCCTACCAGCGCGCCGGGGGCTTCGCCATAGGCTTTGATGTAGTCAGCACGTATGTCACGCTCGTAGTCTCGCCAATGGCTCAAATGCGCCCTGCCCTGCTCGACGACGATTTTGCGGATGCGGTCGGTGCGCGGGCCGTTGATTACCGTGCCAACTGCATGCGTGTTGCTCCACACATACATCAGCGTGGCATAGGGCATCTCCTCACCCGTCAGCAGCTTCATCATCTCGTTCATGCGGTAATTACGCCCTGAAAACGTGGAGCGGTCACCGTCAAAAGCCAGCACAATGCGCACCGGCGAGTCGTCCGTTTCGCGCACAGCCATGTCGGCGATGTCTATCAGCGCGGGCACTTTCCATGAAAACTTCAGCTGGTTTAAATCGGCAGGCTCCACACGCAGTTTGTGGCGCAGCATGCTTGCAGCGTTGTCCGACGTGACCGCCATGGTGTAGCGTCCGTCTATATACTGCGCTTTGAATTCTGCAGCGCGCTTGCCAGGAAACGCAAAATGCTGCCACTGCATCCATGTGTCTTGCTGCGCCGCAGTTGGGGCAGGGCTTAATGGCAATGTGGTGGCAGATTGCGTAGCGCATCCGCCCAAGCCAAGTGCAAAGCAGAGCGCCCAAAGGACACACACAGGCAAGTAGCAGGGCAATACCCGGCACTTAAAAAATACCAACATGTCACAACCTATTTTTGAATCCAACAATGGCATGATGTTACTTGACGCCACAGAAATCCCCTATCGGATTTACCCGATAGTGCATGCCGCAATGAAAAAACCGCTTGGATTGCTCCAAGCGGTTTTATGATCTTTCAAATCTAAGCTGGCTTACGCCAGCGTTAAATTAGAAGGAGTGAGCGATGCCCAAGTCGAACTGGGTAACATTCGACAGAGCTGCACTCTTGCGAGTGGAGTTAGCGATGTCGCTGTAAATAGCGGTACGCTTAGACAAAGCGTAGTTCACGCCCAAGCTGAGCTTGGACTCTTTGCTGTTACCAGCTGCGCCGCCAGCACCGTCGAGGCTAGCGTAACCAACACGGGCAGTCGCTGCGCCGAATGGAATGTTTGCACCGAAAGAGATGATGTTGACTTTGCCGCCAATAACAACTTGGGGAGCAGTAGCACCAGCCAAGAATGTAGAGCCAGCACGGTCAACAGCTGAACCGCCTTTAACGCTACCGTAACCAACGTATGCTTTAGCAACGCCGAAGTTGTAGTTTGCGCCGATGTTCAATAGCGTGTCGCCAAAACGGTTGGCTTCAGTACCAATCATTGCGTTGAGTGGGCCGTTGCTGTAGCCAGCAGCTAAAGAGCTGTATGACTTATCCGATGGGCCTTTGTCGAAACCTAAGCTGATGTGCGCTGCGAAGCCGCTGAAATTAGGAGTCGAGTACATGATTTGGTTGCCAACGCGACCTTCGCCACCAGCAACGTAGTCAGACGAGAAACCTGTTTGGTATGGGTTGCCGCCCACGGTGCTCACGCCCCATGGATCAATGGTGCCACCGTTCAGTTGCTGGTTAGCTGGCAACAAACGGCCAAGCCTTACGCTGCCGTATGGGCTGCGCAGACCAACAGTTGACTCGCCTTGGAACAATGGACGTGAAGTCGATTGTGCAGTGTTGGTCAAAATTGGGGTTGTATTGTTTGCTTGGTTACCAATCAGGTTTGCGCCACCGTCTTCGGTTCCGCGCACTGGGTTCAGACGCAGTTGGAATGCAAAGGTTGCTGCCATGCCGCCGCCCAAGTCTTCCACACCGGAGAAGATGATACGGTTGTTGTTACCAGCACCAAGTTGGAGCTTATTTGCACCAGCGTTGTTGCCAGTACCCGCACCGGAAACGGTGGAGTTGTTGTACTGAAAGCCAACGTCAGCAACGCCGGAGATTGTCACGCTCGACTGAGCGAAAGCGGAAGTCGCTGCCAATGCGGCAATAGCGATTAGGGATTTTTTCATTTGAGATTACTCCAAGGTTAAACATAGGGCTCCGGAACAATGTGGCGCTGGCAGGTTATTCACCATTTAGCACCCCACCGGAGACCCGGGCCAACCTCCGTTTCGGGAAGTTGGGTCTATTGCACCAGACTGGCGGGCTTTTCGCAAAGATTACGGCTTCTAAATGCACGTAAATCTTGTTTTTCGTTGTTGACATGCAACAACGAAGGTTTTTGAGCTTGGTTTAGCAAGGATTTTTAAATGCATCACAGCGTCAAGACGCATGTATTGCATTTGTTAGACAATGATTTTTGAAACTTTAAAAATCTAATCTATTTTTGCCCCCTCGGTGGAGAATCTACATGCTGCATTCCATATCTTCAAGGGATTTAGTTCACAACTTCTCGCTTATTGCGGCGCGTGTAGCGGCGGGCGAAGAGATGCTGGTCACCAAACGCGGCAAACCGCTTTTGAAACTTGTGGCAGTTGAACCCGCCCACATAAGCGCAAATGAGCGCGAAGCATTGGTGCACGATCTGCTTAGCTTTCGCCTTTCCCAGCCCTATGGCAAATCGTTTGAGCGTAACGATGCATATGGCGAATAGCTAGATGAATACAAGCTGAGGCGCTATGATTTATACACTTGACACCAATATATTGATTTATGCGGTTAGCACGGACGATGCGCATAAGCAAGGCATTGCCCAAGCGCTTTTAGCCAAGGCACTGCGGTCTCAGGATGGGCAATGCGTCATGGTTTCACAAGTTTTGGGGGAATTTATGAGCGCTACTACTCGGCGGGGATGCTTGGACTGCGCAAGCGCAGCTGCATTTACACGCAAATGCGCTCTGGCCATCAAGGTGGTAGCCGCATCACCCGCAGCGTTTGAGGCCGCAACTGCGCTATTTGCAAATCACCAATACCAGTTTTGGGATGCCCTGATTGTGGCCACCTGCGCCGAGCATAAGGTGCAACGCCTGTACACCGAAAACTTGGGATCGCTCGATAAACCGTTGGGCGTGGAATTGGTTAATCCGTTTGAAGTCTCTACTTGAGTTCGTTGGTTTGTGTCCATCGTGCAGTGCCGCCAACACTGGCGGTACCGTAAAATGCAGGCTTACAGTAGTTTCAAGATCGCGGTGACGGTGGCCGTGTGATCATGTGTGCCCCGAAACAGCTTTGCTATGTAGGCTCTCAGCATGGTTGCCCTGCTGAGTTTGGGTCTTATGGCTTAGAATAGCCGCACCATGCAAGTTGAATTAGCCGTTTTCGAAGCCCTGCAAAGCGCCAATGTGTCTGCTGAGAAGGCGCATATTGCCGCCGAGGCCATCGTGCGCGAGATTGACCGCCGCTATGAATTGCACTCGAAACAGCTGGCCACCCAGTCGGATGTGGCTAGGGTTGAGATCAAGATAGAGTCTTTGAGGGCGGACATTAAATCCTCAGAAGCTAACCTCACCCAGCAAATTGCCACCTCGCAGCGCTGGACGATTACGGTGATGTTTGCGGGCTTGGCGGCTTTGGCAGCTTTGCAAAAATTGCTGGCTTAGAGCAACTTCAAAATGGAAGTGATGGCGGCCATACCGCCAACAAGAGCGCCTGTCGTCCATTTAACAAATTCGTTTTGCATAGCTGCCAACTGCTTTTGCGAATCTGCTTTGCCTTCGGCAATTTCTTTGCGCACCTGCTCTGCGTTCACTCGCGTGGCTAGCTGCGTGGAATGCAATGCGTAGCGTCTGTCAATTTCTTTATTGATAGCATTGGCAGCAGCCCGCGCCTTGTCGGCTGGGGCATTCGCTGCAGTTAAGGCTTCAAAAAGTTCTAATCCCATGCATGCAGTGCACCTTGGAATAGCCTCGCGGTGTTTAGGGCTGACAAAGAGACATGTGCGCCGGCAGATCGCCTAAGATAGCGCCATGACCGATGGCAGGCGCTTGCTACTGATAATGTAGCATAAAAAGACCATTTGACGCTGACATCTAAGGAATAAGGCGATCATTTGGCGTGGGCGGCACAAATACTTATTTGGCGCGCATCACGTGAAAATTATGTTTTTTATTATTTGATGATTATCTAAAAAAATTTAGACAATTAACTATAATTGGTTTACTAAAACTCTATCTTTATGCCGAAACATCTACTGTCCGCTTCGCAAGCTTTTGACCTGCGTCAAGCCTTGCATGTGGCTACGCTGGATGCGCTATTGGCATCGCGCCGTTGGGCGCCCGGCGAGTTGATTTTTCAAGGCGGCACGAGCTTGCATTTAACGCATGGTTCGCCGCGCTACAGCGAGGATTTGGATTTTTTGGTCAATGCATCGCTCAAGTTGGACGCTATTGGAAACGCCGTGTTAGCGCGGCTTGAGGCGCTTGCGTGGATGCCACTGGGCTCGCGCGTGACGCTTAAAAAAGCCAAAGATGCACGCAATCCCCACGCGTTTGTGGTGTCTATCACAGGGGAAAACGTGATTGGGGTGGTGCGGGTGAAAGTGGAGCTTTGGCAAACTGCCGCAGCGGCTATGCAGCAATTGAAGGTGGTGGTAGCGCCCGTGCGCTTGGCTGGCGGCTTGGCGGCGGGCATGCAAACTTTTGTGCCCACGGCCGATGTGCGTGAGATTTATGCAGACAAGGTGTTTGCACTAGTTGCCCGCCCATACCTCAAGCCACGCGATGTTTTTGACTTGCATTGGCTGGGAGCCGGCCGCAGCGCTTTGCCATGCACAGCGGCTGATATGCGCGTGCGCTTGTTGACTTATCCTAATGAAAAGCCACTGGCTTGGCTAGCAAAAGCCAGTGGCCGGCGCGCGCTTTTGCTGCAATCTGTGCCCGCAGTGGCAAAAGATTTGGCGCGTTGGTTGCCCTCTACTTGGCCATTGGACAACAGCGCCGCGCAGGCGATGGTGGATGCTTCGGTAGTAGCGCTTGACCAAGGCGTAATGGCTATGCAAGAGATTATTCAGTGAGAGCGAACCATGGCATCAGTGTCTGCACTTGCTAGGCTGCAAAGCTTACCGGCTCTGTTTCGCGGGTCAGACTTGACGGTGCGCTTTCAATGGGCTTCTAAAACTGCATCGCATTACCTGTATTTGTGGAAAAAACGCGGCTTAGTGCAAGAGCTGGGCGGGCGCAGCGATGTGTTTGCCAATTTGCTGGTGAATCGCCTGCCAAACTGGGATGCTGCGCTGCGCATGGCCATGCCTACGGCGTTGGTAATGGGCGTGGAAGCACTGCGCAGGGCGGGCTGGACGACGCAGGTGCCCAGCAGGCCGGAGGTGGCAGTGGGCGCTTGGCAGCCAGTGTTTAAGTCGCTGTGGCACGAGGTGCACCCTTGCACACAGGCGTGGTTTGATCTGGTGCATGCGGGCGTGCAGTTGGGCGCAGGAGGTGATTTGGCGCATCTGCGCCCCGCTTGGGCTTTGGCCGATATGCTGCACACGCACGGCTGGGGCGCTTGCGGCTTGCAGCCTGACGATCTAGAGTTGTTTGATGTAACTGCCTTGGACGTGCAAGACTGGGAAGCTGCGCGCTTGGCGTTTGGGCTGGAGCTGCCCGATTTAGATGGTTTGGCTTTGGACCCTGCCCCGTTTATCGCCAAGGATTAGGACACTTTGACCCACGATTTGCTGGCTCTTCGCTTAAATAAACCTTTTGGGAAATCATTCGACCGCAGCGATGCCTACGATGAATAGGGTTTAAGGCGATTCATGATGGTCGTAACAGCCGCCAAGCCTTATCGCTTAGAATAGTTGCTCCATGCAAGTTGAATTAGCCGTATTTGAAGCCCTGCAAAGCGCCAATGTGTCTGCCGAAAAGGCGCATATTGCCGCTGAGGCCATCGTGCGCGAGATTGACCGCCGCTATGAGTTGCACTCTAAGCAACTGGCAACCCAGTCGGATGTGGCAAAAGTGGAAACGCAGGTGGCCAAGCTTGACGCAAAAGTTGAGTCATTGCGCGCAGACATCAAGTCAGACATCAAATCCTTAGAGGCAAGCCTCACCCAGCAAATTGCGGCATCGCAGCGCTGGACGATTACGGTGATGTTTGCGGGCTTGGCGGCTTTGGCTGCCTTGCAAAAACTGCTGGCTTAGAGCAATTTCAAAATGGCAGTGATCGCGGCCATACCGCCAAAGAGGGCGCCTACCGTCCATTTAACAAGTTCGTTTTGCATTGCTGCTAGCTGCTTTTGCAAATCTGCATTGCCTTGCGCAATTTCTTTTCTTACCTGCTCTACATCACCCCGTGTGGCTAGCTGCGTGGAATGCAATGCGTAGCGTCTGTCGATTTCTTTGTTGATGGAGTTGGCCGCTGCCCGCGCTTTATCGGCTGGGACATTCGCTGCGGTTAAGGCTTCAAAGAGTTCTAATTCCATGCTTTCAGTGTACTCTGAATTGATGCAGCTGCACTGGCGTGTGCTGGTATCGTTTAGCGCCTAAGATAGCGCCATGACCGACACCCTGATCACCACCCTAGACTCCGCCCTGCGCACCCTATTTGCTGTGCCGCATGCTGCACGCCCACCGCCGAGCTCACCCGCTACCTTTGACACCCATGGCCAAGCCGAGGCGCTGAGCGCAGCGGACAAAGCGCTCTCAGGAGCGCTGATGCGCGTGAACCATGTGGGTGAGGTGTGCGCACAGGCGCTGTATGCGGGGCAAGCGCTTGCTACTGATAATGCAGCATACAAAGACCATTTGACGCTGACATCTAAGGAAGAAGGTGACCATTTGGCATGGACGGCGCAACGCTTGAGTGAGCTGGGCGCACGGCCATCGTTTTTGAACCCGCTATGGTATGCGGGGGCTTTTGGGATGGGGCTGCTGGCTGGCCGCATGGGCGATGCCATGAGCCGCGCTTTTGTGGTGGAAACCGAGCGGCAGGTGGAGGCGCACTTGGGCGAGCACTTGACGCGCCTGCCCGCCGCCGACCACGCATCGCGGGCGGTAGTGGCGCAGATGCAGGCCGACGAGGCGCGCCACGCGCAGGAGGCCAGCGCGGGGGCGGCGCAGATTCCAGCGCCTGTTAAAAAACTGATGACAGCGGCGGCTAAGGTGATGACTACGGTGGCGCATCGGGTGTAGAGACATTAAAAACAGAACTTCTGGCCGCGAAAGACGCGAAAGACGCGAAAGCTGCGCGAAGAACGCGAAAGAACAGCCAAATTTTCTTTTGTTTTTGCCAAAATTTGCCAATTTTTGGCCGATTTGCTATGCTTATGCCATGGCTACTATGAATATTTCCCTCCCCGACGAGCTCAAGGGCTTTGTTGATTCCCACGTCAAGGCGCAGGCCTATGGCACATCCAGCGAGTATGTGCGCGAGCTGATTCGCAAGGATCGGGACCGGCAGCAGTTTCGGGCTTTTATTATGGAAGGCGTGAATTCGCCCACCGAGGTGCTGGCCAGCGACTATTCGCGGCAATTGCGCCAGCGCATGCACACGCAGCAGGCGCGCAAGATGCCGATGGCGGCCTGATCGTCAGATGAAAGCCAGCAAAAAAGCGCGTATTTCCAGCGATGCGCAGCGCGATTTGGCCGATGCTGCCAATTATTACGCCGGGGCTGCGCCCCATATGCTGGACGCTTTTTTTGATGCATTTGACAAAGCGATTGCCCAGATTGAGCGCCAGCCGGGCATTGGCTCGCCGCGTTATGGCCAAGAGCTGGAAATAGCTGGGCTGCGGCATTGGAGTTTGCGTAAATTTCCCTATGCTGTGTTTTACACCGAGGAAACAGCCCACCTCAACGCGCTGCGCTTGGTGCATCTACAAAGCGACATTCCTGCCAGCTTGCAAAGCGAACCCTGACATGCTTACCCTAGGCACTGCGACTGCATCAGCCGGAACTTGCGGCCAGACTTGGCACTCTAGGCCTTGGGCGTAAGATTCTGCCAGTTGCCACGACTTAAAGCACATGGCACAGACCAAGCCACTGATGCCACCACCAACCGTTTAACTCCATCGTTCAAACCCACAGGACAAACCATGCTGATACAAACCCACTCTAACGGATTTAACCACCGCGCCAGCAGCGAGATTACTCCGCTGGCTGCCTACCAAGGCCGCCGCGATATGCTAAAAATGCTAGCTGGCGGCGCAGTAGGCACGGCGCTGGCAGGCTGGGCGGCGCGTGATGCGCGGGCCATGGCATCGGCTGCAGGCGGCGGCAAGCTGGCTGCGCTGGTGGGAGCTAAATCGGCCGTAGCAGGCGCGGTGACGATGGAGAAAATCACCGATTACAAAGACGCATCTACTTACAACAACTTCTACGAATTTGGCACTGACAAGTCCGACCCCGCCAGGAATGCCCACACCTTGGTCACCAAACCATGGACGGTGGAGGTGGACGGCTTGGTGAAAAAGCCTGCCAAATACGCGCTGGAAGACCTTTTGAAGCTCAGCGCCCAAGAAGAGCGTATTTATCGCATGCGCTGCGTGGAGGGTTGGTCCATGGTGATTCCGTGGGTGGGGTATTCGCTCTCAGAATTGATAAAAAAGGTCGAGCCTTTGGGCAATGCCAAATACGTGGAATTTCACACGCTGGTCGACCCCAAAACCATGCCCGGCGTGGGCTCAAGGGTGTTGGACTGGCCTTATGTGGAGGCGCTGCGCATGGACGAAGCGATGAACGCGCTGACACTGCTCAATTTTGGCATGTATGGCGAGGTGCTGCCCAACCAAAGCGGCGCGCCTGTGCGCTTGGTGGTGCCATGGAAATACGGCTTCAAATCGGGCAAATCGATTGTGAAAATTCGCTTCACCGACAAAGAACCCAAAACCGCGTGGAACAAAGCCGCGCCCAATGAATACGGTTTTTACAGCAACGTCAACCCCAACGTAGACCACGCCCGCTGGAGCCAAGCCACCGAGCGGCGCATTGGCGAAGAAGGCGGCGTGTTTGCTAAAAAACGCAAAACACTCATGTTCAATGGCTACGAAGCGCAGGTCGGGCAGTTGTATGCGGGTATGGACCTCAAGAAGAATTTTTGAACAACTGGACTTCCGGCCGCGAAGGGCGCGAAAACTGCGCGAAAGACGCGAAAGAACAGCCAAAATTGACATGCTACCTTTGTCTTGAAAATAAAAAGCGCTTAACACGCAACCTTAATACTTTATTTTTAATAGCAAACAATTTCCATTTGACGGTGACATTAGCATAATTTTCTATAAATTCGCCTTTTTTTCTTCTTTCGGTATTCTTTCGCGTTCTTCGCGCAGCTTTCGCGCCCTTCGCGGCCGGAAACTCGGTATTGAGCAGCCAGACAGCCCAACCAAGCCATGAGAAAGCTACTCCTACACCCCGCCGCCAAGCCCCTCCTGTGGGCCATATGCCTGATTCCCATGGTGTGGCTCAGTTACGGGCTTTTTATTAATCCCAGCCAGCTGGGCGCTAACCCAGCCGAATACTTGGTGCGCTCCACAGGCGACTGGACGCTGCGGTTTTTGTGCATCGTATTGGCGGTAACGCCCCTGCGCGTGCTGGGTAAAACGCCGCAGTTGGCGCGGTTTCGGCGCATGCTCGGGCTTTTTGTGTATTTTTATGCAGTGATGCACATGCTGAGCTACTCGTGGTTTGACATGGAGTTTGTGCTGCAAGACATCGTGCGTGACATCATCAAACGGCCGTTTATTTTGGTCGGCTTTAGCGGCTTGCTGCTGCTCACGCCGCTGGCGCTCACCTCGTTTAACCGCGCCATCAAGGCGCTGGGCGCTAAGCGCTGGCAAATGCTGCACAAGCTGGTTTACCTGATTGCAGGCTTGGGACTGCTGCACTTTTTTTGGATGCGTGCGGGTAAAAATGACTTTGCCGAAGTATTCGTCTACGCCGCCATCATCGCCACCTTGCTGGGCTGGCGGGTGTGGGAGTATGCGAAAAAGAAAAAAACTGCTACTGTTTTAAAAGCACGATAAGTCCATATCACCGTTCGCTTTGAGCCTCTACAGCGGTTGGTTTAGGTTTGGATTTCCGATCTAGCGCGCCCGACCAGCGTTTTGGCTATCCCGACCGACCGATTTCGGTGTACCCACCGCATGAGGGCGCGTCGGGATTGCCAAAACGCTGGTCGGGCGCGCTAGATCGGA
>JAYTMT010000302.1:0-3386 GCA_043728315.1 Polaromonas sp.
CCGAGTTAGGCCGTTTCCCTCCATTTGCTCGAAAAAACCAGCTCCCCCGAAGGGGCCAGCGACCGTTTGCGCGTTGGCACAGCACTCGCTTAGCCGCAGAAGTGACCAAGCAAGGCAAGAACCCTTCGACAAGCTCAGGGCGAACGGGGAGTGTGTGAACCCTGGGGCAAGCTCAGAGCCAACAGAGTGCGACAAGATCAGGGGGTGCGAGGGGTGGCTAAGCGCAGCAACTTCTCCAGCGCCCGGTCCCGAATCCCCACGGCCAGCAGCCCGTCATAGGTCTGCTGCGCATAATCAAGCGTTGTGCCATAGCGACCTGTGGCTTGGCTAAAAATACTGCGGTATTGCGCGTCGGGCAACACACCCGTGAAATTGGGGCTGCTTTTGGCCAGCGTGAAGGCCAAGGCCTTCACCTTGCCCTGCGCAGTTTGGCACTGGAGCCACGGCGTGTCATACACCCCAGTGGGCATTTCACGCTGCCATAAATTGCATAGCACTGCATGACCATCAGACGCTGACACTTTGAAGACTACGCCCTCACAGCTGCCACCAGCGAGCATGGCAAACACCAAGCCGGGATTGTCAAACGTGCCCCGGTTCACACGGCTCCACATGTGCAGGGCGCGGTGGTAGCCGTGCACGCGTGCCATGCGTTTTTCTAGGTAGTCAAATTCTGGCCGCCAAATCAGCGATGCGTAGCCAAAGACCCAAAAATCATCTTTGCCGCCCCACTCTTGCAATACCTTGTCCAGCATGGGCGCTGGGTCACGGCACAGGGATGCATTGAGTGCGCTTAATTTTTGTGTGGTGGCATCAAAGGGGGGCACTGCATGCCCCGATACATTTTGCGCAGATAGGCCGCGTGCAGCACTCAAGGCTTGAACTCCATCGCCCCGTCATCTAGCGCTGCCCAGCGCAGGCTTTGAATGTCAGAGAAATAATTTTGGTGTTGCCGCCACGGCTCTTTGTTGCCCTGCTTAGGCAGTATGTGCAGCGAGCGCTGGAAATAGCCAGAGCTGAAATCCACAAAACTCTCAGTTTGCATGGCCGCATCTGGCAGCCTTGGCGTGCATTGCTTATAACCCTTGGCCGCCATGTTAGACAGCAGGCGGCACAGGTATTCGCTGGTCAGGTCAGCGCGCAGCGTCCACGAGGCATTGGTGTAGCCAAACACATAGGCCATATTGGGCACGTTTGACAGCATCATGCCTCGGTAATTGGTGCTGCTGGGTATGTGCACTGCCGCGCCGTCCACGGTGAGCGACACACCGCCTAGCATCAGCAAATCTAGCCCCGTGGCGGTAACGATGATGTCTGCTTGCAGCTGCTGCCCAGATTGCAAGGCGATGCCAGTTTCAGTGAAATGGGCAATCTGCTCGGTAGCCACTGATGCTTTGCCAGACTTGAGGCTTTCAAAAAAATCCCCATCAGGCACCAAACAAACCCGCTGGTCCCAAGGCTTGTAGCTGGGGGTGAAATGCTTGGCCACGTCAAAGTTTGCGCCCAGGGCTTTTTGCACCTGCGAGAGCAAGGCTTTTTTGACCATTTCGGGCTTCCATTTGCAAAGCTTGAATACCAGCATGGCCATGAGCAGGTTCTTCCAGCGGCTGATGCTGTAAGCAAGGCGCTGGGGCAGGCGGCGGTTGAGCCAATTGGACAGGCGGTCTTGCGACGGCCGCGTCACCACATAGGTGGGAGAGCGCTGAAGCATGGTCACGTGCGCTGCAGTGCTTGCCAGTGCGGGCACGAGTGTTACAGCGGTGGCGCCGCTGCCAATCACCACGATGCGCTTGCCAGCGGTATCCAAATCCGCTGGCCACTGCTGCGGATGCACGGTACGGCCTTGAAAACGCTCTGCGTGGGGGAAATCTGGCGTGTAGCCGTGGGCGTAGTTGTAGTAGCCGCTGCACATCAGCAAAAAATGGCAAGTGAACGCTGTGTCCACGCCGCCTACGAGCACCTGCACCGTCCAGCGTGCATCGGCGCTCGACCATGCGGCGCTTTTCACTGCATGGCCGTAGCGGATGTGGCGCTCCAAGCCTGCATCGCGTGCGGCGTCTTGCAGGTAGCGCAAGATGGCCGGGCCGTCGGCGATGGCCTTGGCATCAGTCCATGGCTTGTGGGCATAGCCCAAAGTGTACATGTCCGAATCTGAGCGCACGCCGGGGTAGCGAAACAAATCCCATGTGCCACCCATGGCCGCGCGGCTTTCTAAAATGGCAAAACTGTGCTGCGGGCATTGGCGCTGCAGGTGCACAGCCGCGCCAATGCCCGACAAACCCGCGCCAACGACCAAGACATCAAAATGCTGTGTTTCCATGGAATTTAAGTATAGAGCAGTGCAGGGCGCACCAGACAAATTACAATCACGGATTGATTAATTTGGAGCTTCAAGCATGTTTTCGCAAGATGATGAGAGTACGGGCGTTGTAATGGGCGTGGTGTTTGGTGTGATTGCCTTGGTGATCAGCCTGATAATTGGCTTGGGTATTTACCAAAAGAACAAAACCGCCAAGGCTGCCAAAGCGGGCACCGCTGTGGTGGCTGTGGCTGGCACGGCTACAGGTGCAGGTGCAGGTGCAGCAGCCGGTACTGGGGCCGCCGCCGCAGGCTTGGCCGCTGGTGCATCAGCCATGGCAGATGACAAATCCAACGCTGCTATGAAAGCTGCTGCACAAGCCGCAGCCGATGCCGCCAGTGTGACGGTGGAAGGCGGCGTGGTGAAGTTCTTTTTTGCCTCTGGCAAAGCCGAGTTGGCCAAAGACGGCGCTGCTGCTCTCAAAGACGTGATCGCTGGCGTGAAAGCAGGCAAAAAAGCCGTAATCAGCGGCTATGTAGACAATACGGGTGAGCCAGAGAAAAACAAGCAAGTCGCCAAAGAGCGCGCCATGGCCGTGCGTGATTTGCTGAAAATCGCTGGTGTGGCCGAAGAGTCGATTCTGTTGCAAAAGCCGCAAGACATCCAAGCGGGCGTGGGCGCTGCAGCGCGGCGCGTAGAAGTCACGCTACAGTAAAACCCAGCGTTTTAGCCAAAACCCGCGCATGCTGCATGTGCGGGTTTTTTTCGTCTGTGGTGTGGGCACAATGGCGCCAGCTGTGCGTCCTTTGCCATGAGCCTCTCCTTTGCCGCTCGCTCTGAGCTTGCCCTAGGGTTCACACACTTTCCCTGCGTCCTGAGCTTGTCGAAGGGTTCATGCCTTGCTTGGTCACTGCTGCGGCCAAGCGAGTGCTGTGCCAACGCGCAAACGGATCGCTGGCCCGCTTCGCGGGGAGCTGGTTTTTTTGAGCAAATGGGGGGAGTGTTCATAACTCGCCCTGCGGGCTCAGACAGATGAACACTCTGATCCCCCATTTGCTCAAAAAAACCAGCCCAGCGCCCTGATTGT
>JAYTMT010000303.1:0-11914 GCA_043728315.1 Polaromonas sp.
TGACACGGGAGACATTCATGCCAACGAGGCAGTGGTAGTTGGATGGCAAACACTAACGTGGACTGTGCCAGCGGCTAAGATTCCTTCAACTCGGCCCAACCTAGTCTTCCTGCCTAAAAATGGGACAACAGGCACAGGGCAGGTATATTACTTTGACGATATCAAGCTCGGAGTGGGAACAGCGCCCCCAGTTGCAACCGGTTGTACCCCCACTACTGCTGCTGTATCCCCCAATTTTGTGACTTTCGATGGAGATTGTTCTATCTTGACGGCATTTGAGGGCATATCAACTGCTACGGTGGTTGCGGATCCCGCTGGCGGTACCAATATGGTTGCCAGAGTGGTGAAGCCTACTGGGAATACGGCCAATTTTTATGCAGGCGTTACTATGTCGAACGGCGCAACTGCATCGATCCCTACCATTCCGTTTACTGCTTCATCGGCAAAAGTGTCGCTGCGCGTCTACAGTGCTTACTCAGGTATGCGTGTTCGTCTAAAGCTGGAAAACGCAGCTAACGCAGGAGTCAACGTGGAGCACGATGCATTCACTACGGTTGTCAACCAGTGGGAAACATTGGTTTTTAACTTAACCGATACCACGTCGCACTTCATACCCAGCGGTGCTACTACCTACGATGCTACCAAACCGACGGCCAATTTTGTTTTGACCAATGCATACAACAAAGCCAGCGTATTTTTTGATTACGGCCTTGGCAACATTGGCTATGCTGCTATGCCTGCCGAACGCACTTATTACTTTGATGATTTGAAATTTGTGCCTTAAACGCATTGGATTGGCTGGCGCACAGTGCCAGCCAATCCATGCGCCTTTTGCGTATGAACCATTCACCATCATTTAGGAATTCGACATGAAATATAAACTTCGTCTCACGCCAGCCGCCGCCGCCGCGCTGTTTCTGGTGGCATGCGGGAGTGGTTCTAATACCAGCGCCCCCGTCGCACTGAATCCCAGCTCGGGGGTAGCGGTCGATGGCTACCTGAGCTTTGCCAAAATCACCTGCGACACCAATGAAAATGGTGCGGTGGACACGGGTGAGCCCTCGGTTTACACGCTGGCCTCTGGTCAGTTCACGTTTGCAGATGGCTGTACCCATGGCTTGCTTGCCAGTGGTGGCAAAAATGCCGACACGGGGCTGTTGTTTGTGGGCATATTGCGCGCGCCTGCTGGAGCCAAAGTGGTTACGCCACTCACCACCTTGATGTCTGCGGGCTTAAGCCAAGCGCAAATCAATGCAACGCTGGGGCTGCCAGCGGGCACTAATTTGCTGACTACAGACCCTGCTGAAGTTAAAAATGGCGTGCTCACAGACCCTGTGCTGCTTAGAAAGACGCTGGCAGTGCAGCAGCTGCTGCAAAAAGTGACCGAAACTTTCACTTCACTAGCTGGTGCAGCAGGTAGTGCTGCAATACAACCTATTTATAGCGAGGTAGCAATAGCGTTTGCCGCTGCTTTGGCCTCTGGGGCTAAACTCAATTTGAGCGATACCAGAGTAGATGATGCAGTTGTACAAAGCTTAGTTAAAGCAGCGGCGGCCAAAGTGGCTGGATCGGGTTTAGTTATGCCCGAGGTTAAGGCTGCGGTTGCTTCGATTAATTCGACAGCGCTTGCTGGCGTGATTTCAGGAGCACTGAAAACCCAAGCAGATAGTATCTTGTTAGCAACCGACTCAGCAAGTATTACTGCTGTAACCAAAGAGAAACAAAGCAGTGATGTGGTAGCGCTTTTTGTCGCTCAAAACAAAACTGCACTTACTGGTACACCCACCGCCACCGCAGTGGCCGCATTGACAACCAGCTTAACGCAGCAGGTGGTTGCCCCCCCTCCTGCTCCATCGCCTGTTGCGACTGGCACGGTACTACTTTCTTTTGATGAGAGCGCCCCTGCAACAAGCAATATGGGGGCATTCGCCGGTGCTTTGCCATCGGTGGGCTCTTCGCCTGTTGGAGGCTCTGGCAATGCTTTAAAAATTGTTAAAGCTGCAAGTGCCGAAGACTTTGGCGGCACTTATTTCAACATTGCTGCCATTCCATTTACTGCTACGCGCAAAAAGATCAATGCTAGGGTTTATTCAAGCCGTGCAGCTTCGATTATTCGCTTAAAAGTAGAGGCTAGTGACGGCAGTTTTGTGGAAATCCCGAGTGTTGCCACTGGTGCTGCAAATACATGGCAAACCGTAACATGGGATTTCAGCGGTGTTAATTTGACCAAAACCTACACCACCATGGCCATCACGCCAGATGTAGGCGTGGTTGCTGCTGGTCAGACTTATTACATTGACGATCTAACCCTCGATGTGGCCTCAACAGTGCCCCCAGCACCTCCACCTCCGCCGCCAGTTGGTACCGCAGCGGTTTTGATTTCATTCGATGAAAGTACACCAGCTACAACCAATATGGGTGCTTATGGCGGTGCATTGCCGTCAGTAGTTGCTGGCCCAGCAGATGGATCAGGCAGCGCTTTGAAAATTGTCAAAGCTACCAGTACTGAGAATTTTGGTGGTACATATTTCAACGTGACTGCGATACCATTTACTGCAACTCGGAAAAAGATCACCGCAAGGGTGTATTCCAGTGTCGCTGGTTCAGTTATTCGTTTCAAGGTAGAAGCGCCTGGTGGTATTGCCACAGAAATCGTAGGTGCAGCTATGGGCGCTGCCAACACTTGGCAGACCGTGACATGGGATTTCAGTGCAGTTGACATCACAAAATCCTATGGCACGATTGCCATCACGCCAGATTCTGGCGTTACCGCCAGCGGGCAGATTTACTATATTGACGATATCACCCTCGATGTGACGGCTGCGGCGACCACCCCACCACCACCACCACCACAGCCACCTCCGCCACCTCCGCCACCTCCAGCACCAACGAATTACTTGTCGTTGGTAGATGATGCGATCAAGCTGGCAAATGGCACAACGACTACTACCTACAGCATGACTGCCTTTCAGTCGCCTGCTGGCGTGAATTTGTCATGGCCGATGTCTTCTGCGCTTGAGTTGAAACTTAATTTATCGGAAGTAGGCACTTTTGTTTTGGCGGCTAACCAAAAAGTAAATGCGGCGGTGTCGATTACAGAAACTGCAGCTGGCGGGCAAGGTGTGATGAAGGCCTATATTGAAAACGTAGGAATCAGCAAGTCTGGCTCGTCGCTGGTGGTGTCGATTCCGAGCCCAGCTAGCTCTATGGTGTATGGCGTGTCTAGCAATGGCGCAAAAAAGGCGGTTGTAGACTTCTCAAGTGGTGTGGCTAACATCAGCAACACGCTGTCAATGATTGCCGCCAACGTGAGCAGTTTGCTGGTCGGCAGCGTGGCCAACTACACTATTAACCAATTGAGCAATGACTTCACGGGTATGAACAGCTTACGTGGTAAATATGCAGTGACCATCGTGTTCGACGGCGTGCCTCTGAAAATGGCCAACGGCACAGCAATGCCTGTGCAATCGGTAGAAGTGCCAACCTCTTTGGGTAGCAACGGTGCTGTGTTGACTACTCGGCCTGTTACTGGCAATGGATTATCGGGTTATATTACATTGACTGACTAATCTTATAAATGTGCTGAAATTTCGTATCAATACGTCTCACAACAAAGGTGCGCAGCGCAAGCTGCGCACCTTTGTTGCCGTTGTGGGTGCTTTATTGGCCTTGCCCGGCCATGCCGCGCCGTCCGATGGATTGCTCAGTGCACACCCAGAGCAGGGGCTGCGCTGGGGTTTTATTGAGATCAATACTGACCACATGAATCAGTCGTTGGATATATTTCGGGTGCGCGAGAGTGACCCACTGACGGCTGGCACGAAGACTGGTGATTACAAAGGGCTGCACATAGATGCAGGGTTACGCGCCACTGACAAGCTGTGGCTCTCTGGGAGTTTTTGGCAGCGAAGCATAAAAAATGCTGTAGACACTTTCCACTACAACAGCTGGCAGGTGTCGGGTCAATACCGCTTGCTGGAGGCGCAGTCTCCAGTACCTGCTGTGGCTATTCGGCTGTCTGCATGGGGCAATTACGCCAATGAAACGGCTTCTAGCACGCCAGTAACTGTGCCCGGTGCTATCCTCAACAGCGTAAAAATTACCAGCCCAGCAGACAGGCAATTGCAGGCTGATCTGATTGGGACTTGGAATCTGAGTCCACGCACAGACCTCAGTGCGCTTGTGAGCGTGGGCAGTAGCAAGCTGTCGTATGGGGCATTAAACGCCACCACAACGCGCAATGGCTGCAATTACCAGCTGAGTTTTAACGGCAACGATATATTTGGTACATTGGCTCAGCCATGCGCTGTGGCGGGTGGGGTGATTCAGCAGTTTTATGACCGCAGCGGCGACTATGGGGTGGATGTGGCCAAAGAAATTGCTTGGCGCGCGGTGTTTGTTCAAACAGGAGTGAATGCAACTTGGCGAACAGGCGCTTGGACGCTCAAAAGCGGATATGTGTTCCACGCGGTGCGCCGCGACTCTGTGGATGCTATTTTGGCGGCTCGCGGAAAAGCCTCGTACTCCAAGAGCCACAAAATTACTCTAGAGGCGGGATATCAGATCAACGAATGGCTAACTGCGATTGCACGCGCTCAGCTGAGCACCCATTTTCTGCTTAGCGATATGCCGGTAACGTATAACAGCGCTACCGCAGAGCGCTTTGCAGGCAAATATTCTGTCTTTGCGCTTGGTTTACGCGCAAATTTTTAAATGCGTAGTTAATTAACCGTGCGAGCATCTTGAGCATGCGGATTTTCATCCGCATGCTGTGTATTTATTACTCTACCTTGGCCTTAGCCCGCAGCTCAGACTGGAAATCACCTAATTTCTTCTGCCCCAGTTGCTGGGCGATTTGGGGTTTGACTTCTTCCATTTTGGGCAGCTGGGCTTGGCGCACATCGTCTACGCGGATGATGTGAAAGCCGAATTGGCTTTTAACTGGCTCGTCGGTCATTTTGCCTTTTTCTAGCTTGACCATGGCGGCTGAGAACTCTGGCACGTAGCTGCTGGCGTTGGCCCAGTCTAGGTCACCACCGTTTGCGCCTGAGCCTGGGTCTTTGGAGTTCTTTTTGGCGATGTCGGCAAACTTGCCGCCTTTTTTGATGTCGGCAATGAGCTTTTTGGCATCGGCTTCTTTTTCTACCAAAATGTGGCTGGCGCGGTATTCTTTGCCGCCGTTGGCTGCTACGAATTTGTCGTATTCGGCCTTGATTTCTGCATCAGATACGGGGTTTTTCTTTTGAAAATCACTGAACAACTCGCGAATCATGATGGCTTGGCGGGCTAGCTCAAGCTGGGTTTTGTACTCGTCAGACGCATCAAGCCCACGGGTTTGCGCCGCTTGCATGAAAATTTCGCGGTTTACCACCTCTTCTTTGATTTGCACCCTCATCTCAGGGGTGATGGGCTTGCCCTGCTGCTGGCGGGCTACCTGCTCCATGAGTGCATCTACGCGGGCGCTGGGCACGGGTTTGCCGTTGACAATGGCGACGTTTTGGGCCGAAGCCGAGAAAGAGGCCAAGGCGGCCAGTGCAAGTGCAGTAAGAACGATTTTTTTCATGTTTTTCCTAAGATGTCAGCGTGATATGGTCATAGTTCGCTACGGATATTATAGTATGCAGAACTGCTAACGGGGTTGGTAAAGTCAAGTAAAGGTAGGCTTGCGGTAAATACAAGTAAATGTACAAATTGCACCATATGGCAGCACTACGGCGCGGGCTGGGGCAGCACTTCTATGGCCAGTGCATGCAAGCCTTGGTCAATAAAAGCAGAAAGCGCATCATACACAAGCCTGTGCTGTGCTACGCGGCTTTTGCCCACAAAATCTGCACTGGCTATGCGCACGCGGTAATGCGTGCCGCCAGCGCCGTCGGGGTTGCCGCTGTGGCCAGCGTGGGCGGCGGATTCGTCAATCACCTCTAGCTTGCTGGGGGCGTAGCGCGCTTGCAAGGTGGCGCGGATATTGTCGGATGTGATGGCTAGCATGGTTTTAAATACAGCTTATTCTTGTTTAGACGTGTCAATGTATTTGGCAATATACAGGCCTTGGCCGAGCAAGAAAACCAAAGGAAACGCATAGCCCCACAGCTTGAAATTTACCCACTGCTCCGTGGTGTAAAAATAAGCCACATAAGCGTTGAGTGCCGCCATGAATAAGCAATAAACCACCCATGCCGCAGTGAGATTGCGCCACACGCCATCGGGCAGGCTCAATTGCGCACCCAGCATGATTTTGAGGAAGTTTTTCTTCAAAACCCACAGCGCAACTGCCAGAGCTATGCCCATGCAGGTGTAGAGCACGGTAGGCTTGATTTTGATGAAGCGTTCGTCATGAAAAAACAGTGTCATGGCACCAAAGCCTAGCACCAGCGCCAGCGTGACTTTGTGCATGGTTTGCAGCTTGCCGTCCATACGGTACAAAATAAGCATTTGCACCACGGTGGCGGCCATGAGCACGCCTGTGCCCACATAAATGTCGTAGGTTTTGTAGGCTGCAAAAAACAGCAAAATCGGCACAAAATCGAGCAGTTGTTTCATATCGTTTTATGCCGCCTTGAAGGCCAATGAGGCCGAATTCATGCAGTAGCGCTGCCCCGTGGGCGCGGGCCCATCGGGGAACACATGGCCCATGTGCGCGCCGCAGTCGGCGCAGTGGATTTCGGTGCGTTTCATGAACAAAAAGCCGTCGACTTTTTCGCCCACCGCATTTTTTTCTAGCGGCTGAAAAAAACTGGGCCAGCCTGTGCCAGAGTCAAATTTGGTGTCTGATGCAAACAGCGGCTTGTCGCAGCAGATGCAGTGGTACACGCCATTGGCTTTGTTGGCCTCTAGCTTGCCGCTGAAGGCGCGCTCTGTGGATTCGTGGCGGGTAACATCAAAAGCTAAGGGCTCTGCGCCTTTGGCGGCGAGCAGGGCGCGCCACTCGTCGTCGGTTTTTGTGATGGGGTAGGTCATGGGGGGATGGCTTTGGTGGTTAAGAGGAGCAAGAAATTTCGATACCAGAGGCCCAATCGGGTGGGAAACCTGCGTATTGTTCCATAGTTGAGTGCTCTTCATATGGGGACTGCAACAAGTTTAGCAAGCGGGCGGTCTCGGTGAAATCTTTGGCTTTGGCGGCTTTGATGGCCTGCTCACCCAAATGGTTGCGCAAAACATACTTAGGATTCGATATTTTCATTAAATATGCCATATGTCGGCGTGATATGGTCACGGTGCGCTCTGAATATATGAGCGCCCAAGCGGCATACGATTGGCGGTCGAAAAATAAATCTTGCACGGGTTCAAAGTTACCCGATTCCACCGCAACGCTCAGGCGGCGCCAAAAGATAGTGAAATCGACCTTGTTTTTACCCAAAAGCTGCAAAATGCCCTCAATTAAGGCTTTGTCGCCGTCTTGTTCGGCATCTAGCCCCAGCTTGTTGCGAAAGCGCAGCTGCAATTGCTCGGGGAAGATGGTTTTATAGGGCTCAAGGGCGGCTAATGCCAGCTCTTGGCTGCCATCGGGGCTGATCAAGGGCAGCAAGGCTTGGCCTAGGCAAAATAAATTCCAGTAAGCGATATTAGGCTGGCGGTTGTAGCTGTAGCGGCCTTGGGTGTCGCTGTGGTTGCATACATGGGTGGGGTCAAAAGCGTCTAGGAATTGGAATGGGCCGTAGTCAATGGTCAGGCCCAAGATGCTCATGTTGTCGGTGTTCATTACCCCGTGGCAAAAGCCCACCGCCTGCCAGTGTGCCACCATGGCGGCGGTGCGCGCGCTCACGGCCTCCAAAAGCGCGGCATAGGGGTTGGCCGCCTGTTTGCAATCTGGGTAAAAGCGCTGGATGACGTAATCGGCCAGCTGGCGCAGCTCTTCGTGTTGGCCGTTGTAGGAAAAATGCTCAAAGTGGCCAAAGCGGATGAAGCTGGGCGCGGCGCGGGTGACCACGGCGGCGGTTTCCACTTCTTCGCGGCGAATGGGAAAATCCGAACCCGTGACGCACAGCGCCCGTGTGGTGGGGATGCCTAGGCCGTGCATGGCCTCGGAGCACAAAAACTCACGAATCGAGCTGCGCAGCACCGCGCGGCCGTCGCCCATGCGCGAGTAGGGTGTAAGTCCTGCGCCTTTGAGCTGAATTTCCCAGCCGTTTTCTAGCTCGCCCAGCAGCATGGCGCGCCCATCGCCCAGCTGCCCCGCCCATTGGCCGAACTGGTGACCGCTGTAAACGCTGGCCAGTGGCTGCGAGCCTTGTAGCAGGGCGTTGCCTGTGAGGGTTTGCAAGGCTTCTTGCGAGTGCAGCCAATCGTCGCTAAGCCCCAACTCTTTGGCTGCCGGCAGGCTGCTGGCCACCATATAAGGAGCAGGCATAGGTGCAGGCTGCAGGCGGGTGTAGAAAGCCTCGCCAAGCGAGGCAAAGCTTTGGTGGTCTGGGGTGAAATGCATGGCTAGCATTGTCACCGATTGGGCGCTGTGGCGCAGCGCGAGTCAGTCACGTGCGCGCAGCTTGTGCACAACGCACTCATGGCAATTGGTCCATAAAGCGCTGCGCCTGCGCGGTCATGCCTGTTTGTATGGTTTTGAACACACGGGGTGGGAAACTGAGGGGCAGTTGCTGGGCGACAGCGTCTAATGCGTGGGGTACTTGCAGCACCAAGGCTACCAAGTGCTCAAACGCATCTGGCGCGCCAGTGCGCAGCGCCAGCGCTTGCCAGTGGCGGGGCCGGATTTCTTGCAAGCGGTAATGCGGGCTTTTGCCGCGCACGGCCATGGCCAGCTTGGCGCGTTGTGGGGCTATTTGGTTGCGGCCACGGCCAATCACGGGCCAGGCGGACAACACGTCATACAGCGGAGTGAGCCTGTAGTTGCCGCCGCGCTCTATAAAAATAGAAAAGTTTTTGGCATGGCCATCGGTCGCAGCAAGTAGCCAAAAAGCCAATTGCGCCATGACAAAGCGCAGGCTGTCGGCTTTGGCATTGGCGCTGCCTGAGAGCAGGGCCAAGCCCGCAAGCATGCCAGGCCCCCCATCGCTTTCGTATTTCAAATCACCGGGCGTGCCCGTAGCTTGGCAAAAATCTTCTTGCGGTAGCCGCGCTATCCAGCGCCCGCCATCCATCTGGCGGCGGTCAAAGCGCTCAACCACCAAGGCTTTTTGTTGGCCAAATTTGCCGATGTCAGATTGCGCCACGTCAAAACCAAGTTGGGCGAGTATCTTGCTACATAGCCATTCGTTTTCTACCGACTCGCTCATGTCGGCCTGCATGTTGCCCACTATGCCCAACGGAAGTTTAAAAATATGGGTGGTGGGCGTAGCGCCGTGCGGAATATGCCAACGCTGGCCAACGCGCAGCAGCGCAGTTTTTTCCTGCGCGCCTGCAATTGAGATGCGAAAATCTCGCGCTGGCGATTGGTCGTTAGGCGCATCGCTGCTGACATCGCTGAGCATGGTCTCAATCTGCGCATCACTCAGCGCGGTGCTGTCCATTTGGGTGTGTGCTGGCGGCGCTGTGCCGCTTGGCACGAGCTGCACAGCGCCCACACAGTCGCGCCCAATGGCAGCTAACAAATCCGCAGCACGCGCCGAGGGCGCAGCAAAGCGCCTGCGTAGCCGCTCACGAATCACATTGCTGTCGGGCAAGAGATTGTCAAAATAGTGCTCCACTTTTGCGCCCAGCACTTCACCGCTACCAGAGGTGATGGGCAGCGAGAGCGACAGTGGGCGCGCGTTGGGCGAGCGCATCCAAGTATCGGTGTAGCGCAAACCAGATATGCCTGTGCGCGTCCAAAACCAAACGCCCAGATGCTCGCCATTGAGCCAAATATCAAGGTCAACGAAAGCCATGATGCCTGACCTACCAGTCAGCCGCAGGGCTGTGCACCGCGAGCGTAGGCGCTGGGGCAATGGTGGGGTAGGGTGCGTTGCTAGTGAGCTGCAAGCGCATGTCTAATGCATGCAGCACTTGCAGCAGCTGCTCTAGGCTCACTGCGCCAGGATTTTTCTCAATATCTGCCATACGCACTTGCTTAACGCCAATACGTGCGCCCAAGGCGGCTTGCGTAAGCCCTTGCGCTTTGCGAAGCGATTTAATATGCGCTGACAGTTGAGCCGCAGATTGGAGTGTGGTGCTAGAAAACATTTTTGCATTATATCATATTTAAACGATAAAATCAATAAATCGTATATTTACGATAAATACACATTATTGTAAATATACGATAAATATTTACACGGCTTTTTCTACAGCAAAAAAGACTGTCACGCTCGCGCCAGTACAGCGTAATAAGATGGCATAAACTCTTGCGTACCAATACTTTTGAGGCTTTATATGATCACACTTTGCGGCTTTCCTATTTCTAATTATTACAACAAAGTCAAGCTGGCTTTGCTTGAGAAAAACATTCCTTTCAACGAAGAGGTGGTGATGACTAAGAGCACGGACGCTGCGGTGCTGGCGGCTTCGCCTTTGGGCAAAATTCCGTTTATTCGCACGCCCCAAGGCGGGCTGTGCGAAAGCCAAGCGATTTTGGAATATTTGGAGGTGGCATACCCCACGCCAGCCCTCATGCCAGTCGATGCCTATGCTGCGGCCAAAGTGCGTGAGCTCATTGTGTATATAGACCTGCACTTAGAGCTGGTGGCGAGGGATTTATACCCGCAAGCATTTTTTGGTGGTACGGTGAGCGAGGGCACGCAGGCGCGGGTGCGCAAGCAGTTGGATAAAAATATTGCGGCATTCAAGGCTTTGGCCAAATTTGCGCCTTTTGTGGCGGGCGATGCATTTACCCAAGCCGACTGTGCGGCCTATGTGAGCCTGCCGCTGGTGGGCATAGCCACCAAAGCGGTGTATGGTGAAGACCTGATGCTAGCGGCTGGCGTAGACTACAAAACCTATGCCAAGATGATTGGCGAGCGCCCCTCTGCCCAGCGTGTGAATGCTGACCGCAAAGCCTCTATGGCTAAAACCTAATGCCATGACCCCGCAAACCATTCTCTCTCACTACGACAGTGCCCAGCTTTGGCCAGCAGGCGCCAGCTTGGACGTAGCCCCAGCCTACCAAACCGCGCTGCAAATGCGCAGCCTGCGCACAGCGCGCGGTGAACAGCCGCGCGGCTACAAAATCGGCTTTACCAATGCCAGCATTTGGCCGCGCTACAACGTGTCAGCGCCCATCTGGGGCACGGTGTATGACAGCACACTGGTATTTTGCGAAGGCCGTGCAGAGTTACCGCTTGTTGGCATCAGTCAGCCGCGCATTGAGCCTGAAGCCGTGCTGTGCATGCTGGCCACACCGCCAGCCAATGCAACACTTGACGAACTCTTTGCATGCATCGACTGGGTTGCACCCGGTTTTGAAATCGTGCAGTCGCATTTGCAAGACTGGAAGTTTGCTGCGGCTGATGCCGTGGCCGACGGCGCGCTGCATGCACGCCTGGTGGTGGGCCAGCGCACACCCGTGCGCGGCATTGCCAGCAGAGCGCAGGATTTTTGCGCCCAATTAGCCGCCTGCACCGTCAAGCTTGGCCACAATGGCAAGTTGCAAGACCAAGGCGCAGGCAGCAATGTGCTGGGTGACCCTTTGCATGCGCTGCTGCATTTTTTGCAGGAGCTGCGCCAATGCCCCCATGCGCCAGATCTGCTTCCAGGCGATGTCATAACCACTGGCACCTGGACCGACGCTTGGCCCGTGGCCGCTGGGCAAGCTTGGACGGCAGAATTTGATGCGCCCTTGTCGCGCTTAGAATTGAAATTAAACTGAAAAAATCCTATGCCCCAAACCCTCAACATCAACGGCACACCGGTATACATAGAGGGGCAGGGGGACGCACGAGGCACTAACACCGTCGTCATGATTCATGGCTGGCCAGACACCCACCGCCTGTGGGACAGCACCGTGGCCGCATTGCAAAGCACGCAGCGCTGCGTGCGCTTTTCATTG
>JAYTMT010000304.1:0-4097 GCA_043728315.1 Polaromonas sp.
TCTAGTGTGACGATGTATTTTTCCATCGCTTATTGTCACTTTAATGCTCATATTTAGCAACTATTTATGCGACAATTTATGTGTGATGTGACACTAGGCAAAAACGCCGAGCGCTTGGCTGTGATCGACTTCAGCTCCGCCTATTCGCCGTTCTTTCAAGCGGTGTTTGCCGCCAAATCGCTCAATGTGAAAAGCTTTGCTGATTTAGCGGGCAAAAGCATTGGCGTAACCCGTGGCGCTATTGAAGACCAAGAGCTGACAAAATTAGCCCCCGCAGGCGCAGATATCAAGCGTTTTGAGGACAACAACGCCACTGTCTCGTCGTTCACCTCAGGCCAAGTGCAGCTGGTAGCCACGGGCGCATCGGTAGCGGGCAACATGATGGCCAAAAATCCGCAACTGGCCACCGAATACAAGCTGCTGCTCAAAGACAGCCCCAACTTCATTGGCGTGGGCAAAGGCGAAGACAAGCTGCGCCTCAAAGTCAACGAAATCATTGCCGAAGGCCGAAAAAACGGCGACATCGACAAGATGGCCAACAAGTGGCTGGGCCGTCCGGTTGGCGATTTGCCACTGTGACCACAGCTGTTGCTGATCGCTTCAGCCTGTTCGCCCGGTTCGTTGCGTTCGCCCTGCGCTTGTCCAAGGGTTCGCGAAGGCTTCGACAAGCTCAGCCCGAGCGGGATATGTTCAGCGCTCCCCCGTCAAAGGGGAGGGTTCTAAGCAGTGCGCATTGAATTTGACTTCCTAGCTGTCCTCGCCCAATGGCCACTCTTGGCCAAGGGCGTGGCTTGGACGGTGGCGCTTACTGCTATTGCCACTGTGCTGGGCGTGCTGCTGGGCATAGCGGGTGCGTGGGCGCGTGCCTACGGGCAGCCGCTGCTCAAGGCCGTGGTGGGCACGTATGTGGAGCTGATTCGCAACACGCCTTTTATCGTGCAGCTTTTCTTTATTTTCTTTGGCCTGCCCGCCATGGGGGTGCGGCTATCGCCCGAGGTGGCCAGCATATTGGCCATGGTGGTCAATTTGGGTGCTTATGCGGTGGAGATCATCCGCGCGGGCATAGAGGCCACGCCGCGTGGACAAATCGAGGCGGCGCAAAGCTTGGCCATGAACCGCTGGCATATTTTCAGCCGCGTGATGCTGCCGCCCGCGCTCAAAAAAGTGTGGCCAGCTTTGGTCAGCCAAATCATCATTGTGATGCTGGGCTCGGCCGTGTGCGGGCAAATCTCGACCGAGGAGCTCAGCTTTGCGGCCAATTTGATCCAGTCGCGCAATTTCCGCGCGTTTGAGGCATACATCGTTGCCACTTTGGTGTATTTGTCGCTGGCCATTGCGCTGCGGCAACTGCTCAATTGGGCAGGGCCGCGTTTTATCTTTGGTCGCTGATAAAGCGAGGCTGCAACATGGTTGAATTCACGCTTTGGGACATTGTGCGCAATTTGGGGCTTGCGGCGCGTTGGACTGTGGCGCTGTCGCTCGTGGCCTTTGTGGGCGGCGGTTTGGTGGGCTTGGCGCTCTTGGTGCTGCGCTTGAGCAAGCTGCGTGGCGCGCCCACTTTTGTAGCCGGCTATGTGCAGCTTTTTCAAGGCACGCCGCTGCTCATGCAGCTCTTTTTGGCCTACTTTGGCCTAGCGCTTTTCGGATTTAAAACCACCGCATGGTTTGCCGCCGCCTTTGCACTTACGCTGTACAGCAGCGCTTTTCTCACCGAGATTTGGCGCGGCTGTGTGCAAGCCATACCGCGTGGGCAATGGGAGGCAGCACAGAGCTTAGCGCTCAGTTTTTCGGAGCAGCTTCGCTATGTGGTGCTGCCCCAAGCGGTGAAAATAGCCATACCGCCCACGGTAGGATTTTTGGTGCAAGTGGTCAAAGGCACGGCGCTGGCATCGGTGATTGGCTTTATTGAGCTGACCAAGGCGGGCACCATGATCACTAATGCCACGTTCAAGCCTTTCATTGTGTACAGCTGCGTGGCGCTGATGTATTTTGCACTGTGTTTCCCCATCAGCCTGTATGCCAAGCATTTAGAGAGAAAAAACCATGGCGCTCATTGAAATCAGCGGTCTGCGCAAAAGCTTTGGCAGCAATGAGGTGCTCAGTGGCATCGACTTGGCCGTGCAAGCGGGCGAAGTCATCAGCATCATCGGCAAATCAGGCTCAGGCAAAAGCACCCTGCTGCGCTGCATCAATGGGCTGGAGACTTTTCAGGCTGGCACACTCACCGTGGACGGCCAGCCGTTGCTGCATGGCAACGCGCAGGCCATGCGCACGCTGCGCCAAAAAGTGGGTATGATTTTCCAAAGCTTCAATTTGTTTCCCCACCTGAGCGTGGGTAAAAACATCATGCTTGCGCCGCATTTGGTTAAGCGCACAGCGCCAGCAGCGCTAGAGGCGCAAGCACGCAAGCTGCTCGAGCGCGTAGGCTTGGCAGAAAAATACGATGCCATGCCCGACCAGCTCTCAGGCGGCCAGCAGCAGCGCGTGGCCATAGCCCGCGCGCTGGCCATGGAGCCCGCCGTGCTGCTGTGCGATGAGATCACCAGCGCGCTCGACCCTGAGCTGGTGGGCGAGGTGCTGCGGGTGGTGGAAAGCCTAGCCAAGGAGGGCATGACTTTGGTGCTGGTGACCCACGAAATGGCCTTTGCCCGCAAAGTGAGCCAGCGCGTCATATTCATGCACCAAGGCCGAGTTCACGAATCGGGTTCTCCGGCCAGCCTGTTTGGCAACCCGCAAACGCCAGAGTTGCAGCAGTTTTTGTCGTCTTTGCGGGATTGAAAACTTGTACGGGTGTTGTGTGATTTGCAGTTGGTAGAAGGCTGGCGGCACAATGCCCTCTTTTGTACGGGCGCAGGACGGCAGTGCTACTTCAGCTCCGCGGCTGTCCCCCGGCCTCGAGGCCTCCTCCTTGATGCCGCTGCGCTGAAGTAGCACCACCGCCCTGCGCCTGCTATTTTGGTGGCGCACTACCCTCGCGCGCAGAGCATGTCGCTCAGGTGTGTTTGGTTGCGTGCTGCCCTCCCATGCAGAGCACGTCGCTCAGGTATTTTTGGTTGCGCGCTACCCACGCGCGCAGAGCATGTCGCTCAGACAAGCAATGCCTTCATCTTGGCTAAAAAACCCCATCTCAACCGCTTCGGCGCTTGGGTTGGACGTCGCAGCGGCATAAAGGGGGAGGCCTCGAGGCCGGAGGACAGCCGCGGAGACGTACAACCCAAGCGCCGAGGCGGTCGCACACACAGTGCCCAAAGCCTGACTGCCCAACCAAGCCAAGCCCCAAAATACGCAAAATCTGCAATACATACGCTACACAGAGGCCACGCCACAGCGGGTACACTCAGAGGTTGCCCAAAAACTGCTTTTCATGTGAAAACCGGGGGCTGATTTTGCTGGATGCTTTATTTTGAACCGTTTGCTTGCCTCTTTCCTCGTTTTTGTGGCTTTTTTGGCCAATGTCAGCGCCGCATGGTCACAGTCTGCTACGCAAACTGTAGCGACTAAAGCCCCTACTTCTGCTGCAACCCCTGCCGCAGCTGCCTCCAAAGCGGCTGGCACAGCCCCTCCCGTCATTGTTTTGAACTCGCTCGATGCCTCCATCAGCGTGATTGACCCGCTCACTTGGACAGAGAAAACCCGCATTCCCACAGGCAAAGAGCCGCACCACCTGTACCTCACGCCCGATGAAAAATCGCTGATTGTGGCCAATGCGGGCGGCGATTCTTTGACGTTTTTAGACCCTAAAACAGCCACGGTGCAACGCACCATCAAGGGCATACTGGACCCCTACCACCTGCGCTTTTCGCCCGATATGCGCTGGTTTGTAACAGCAGCTAACCGGCTTAACCATGTGGATATATACAAGTGGGATGGCAAAGACCTCACGCTCGCTAAGCGCATCGTCACCGCCAAAACGCCTAGCCACCTGTATATTGATGCCAAATCCACCACCGTGTATGCCACCATGCAAGACAGCGACGAGTTGATTGCCATTGATTTGGCCACCCAAAACGTGCGCTGGCGCACGGCCACTGGCAAGATGCCTGCCGACGTGTTTGGCGCGCAAGATGACCGCTTTGTATTGGTGGGGCTCACTGCGT
>JAYTMT010000305.1:0-2636 GCA_043728315.1 Polaromonas sp.
GGCATTGCGCCTGATGAGATAGCCGACCCACGGCCGTTTTGCGAAATCATCCGCCAGTGGAGCACGCTACACCCCGAGTTTGCGTTTTTGCCACGTAAATTCAAAATTGCCGTGACGGGCGCCAAAGACGACCGCGCCGCCACGGCTTGGCACGATGTAGGCCTGCACTTGGTGCGCGCTACTGACAGCGATGCGGTGCACGGTATAGCACAAGGCGACGCGACGCAAAGTGTCGCTGCTGGTGACCTCGGCTTCAAAGTGCTGGTAGGCGGCGGCATGGGCCGCACCCCCATTGTGGGCACTGTTGTGCGCGAATTTTTGCCATGGCCGCAATTGCTCAACTACCTAGAAGCCGTGATCCGCGTGTACAACCGCTATGGCCGCCGCGACAACATGTACAAAGCGCGGATCAAGATTTTGATCAAAGCCGAAGGCCAGCAGTACATTGACGATGTGGAAGCCGAGTTCAAAGCCATCACCGAGCACGACGGCGCGTCCCATACCATCACGCAGGCCGAGTTTGACCGTGTGAATGCCTCATTTATTAAAGGTTTTGATGGCAATGTCAGCGCCACGCCGTCATTAGGCACTAGCAAAAAAATAGCAAATGTGCTAGAAGCCGCTGCGTTGGATGACGTGGAATTCACCCGCTGGCTGCACCGCAATGTGGCCGCGCACCGCAACCCCAATATGCGCGCTGTCACTTTAAGCTTCAAGCGCCTGGGCCAAGCCCCGGGCGATGCCACCGCCGACCAACTAGACACAGCCGCCAACTTGGCAGACCAATTCAGCCAAGGCGAGATCCGCGTCACGCATGACCAAAACATGCTCTTGCCATGGGTGAACTGCGACCAGCTGCCCGCGCTGTGGCAAGCAGCCCGCAAGGCAGGGCTAGCGCGCGCCAACATCCGCCTGCTGTCTGACATGATTGCCTGCCCGGGCGGTGACTTTTGCGCGCTGGCCAATGCCCGCAGCCTGCCAATAGCCGAGGTGATTACCGAGCGATTCCAAGACCTGGACGAGCTGCACGACCTAGGCGAGATTGACCTGCACATGAGCGGCTGCATCAATTCCTGCGGCCACCACCACAGCGGCCACATTGGCATATTGGGTGTGGACAAAGACGGCAAAGAGTGGTACCAGCTCACGCTGGGCGGCTCTGACGGCTCGAATTTATCGGGTGCAGCGCAGGCGGGTAAGGCCGTGGGTCCATCGTTTAGCGCCATAGAGGTGCTGCCTGCTATTGAGGCGGTGCTCGAGACTTATAAATCATTGCGCACTTCCAGCGGCGACAAAGCCGAAACTTTCATCCAATCGCTCAAGCGCTTGGGCGCAGAGCCTTTCAAAGCGGCGGCTAACAGCGTGCGGATTGCACACACCGAGCCTGAAGTAGCGACGGCGTAAAAGGAGACATACTATGCAGTTGATAGCAAACAATGACCACATGACGCTGACATTAGCCTCAAAAACCTTAAAAATAGCGAATACCGAAGACCCCAGCAGTTTTGCAGACCAGCTGGGTAGCGTGGATGCCATTGAGCTGGATTTCCCCAAGTTCACCGACGGCCGCGCCTTCAGTCAAGCCTATTTGCTGCGCCGCCGCTTAGGATTCACAGGCGATCTGCGCGCCACTGGCGATGTGCTGATTGACCAACTGCTGCAAATGCAGCGCAGCGGCTTTAGCAGCGCCGTGCTCAAAGAAGGCCAAGACGCAGCGCATGGCCAGAAGCTCTTGGGGCAATACAGCGGCTATTACCAAGGCGATGCGGTGCACACTGCTACGCCATTCAGAGCGCCACAGCAAGACACGCTTGCGCAAGACCCGTCAAGGCCCACTGCATGAGCGCTGTCACGCTCTACGCCAAGCCCAGCGCCAGCTTTGCGAGCAAGCTCGCGGCCACGCAGGCTTTGCTGCAAAGCGCGGTGCGCGATTTCAATCCGCTCACGCAGGCCAGCTGCCTAGGCGTGGAAGACATGGTGGTCAGCCATTTGCTGCACACACTGGATTTGCCTGTAGAGATATTTGTGTTGCAAACTGGCAAGCTGCACAGCCAAACCCTGCACATGATCGATGCGGTGCAAACCAACTTCACCAGCCCACGGCGCAAGCTGAAAATCTACGAGCCAGATGCCCTGCAAGCTATGCAGTTTGTAGCAAATAATGGCGCTATGGCTATGCGAAACAGCATGGCGCTGCGCAAAGCGTGCTGTGACATCCGCAAAATGCAGCCACTGGCTAAAGCATTGGCGGGTAAAGGCGGTTGGATCACCGGCCTGCGCCGCGAGCAGTCGGACGCGCGTGCCGAGGTGCCGGGCATAGAGATGCAAAGCGTGTTGGAAAGCGGCGTGACCAAACAACGCGCCAAGGTGAACCCTCTGGCAGATTGGACGCTGGGCGATATCTGGCATTACATTGCGGTCAACGCTGTGCCCTATAACCCGCTGCACGACCAGTTTTACCCGAGCATAGGCTGCGAGCCTTGTACGCGGGCAGTGAGCGTGGGCGAGGATTTCCGCTCTGGGCGCTGGTGGTGGGAAAGCTCTGCGGCTAAAGAGTGTGGTCTTCATGTTAGTGCTTCACTATCTACCGTTTGAATACAATTTTTGAACGCAGAGGACGCGAAGGTTTCGCAGAG
>JAYTMT010000306.1:0-11041 GCA_043728315.1 Polaromonas sp.
ATTGGTGGAAATGTCCATGAGATTGAAGATACAAGAATGTTCATCTGTCTGAGGGCTTTAGCCCGAGTTATGAACATTCCCCCCATTTGTTCAAAAAAACAAGCTACCCCGAAGGGCCAGCGATCCGTTTGCGCGTTGGCACAGCGCTCGCTTAGCCGCAGCAGTGACCAAGCAAGAGGGCGTACAAACCAGCACAGGGTTGCCTTACTTGGTCAACAAACGCATCGCCTCTTCCAGCCCCTTCACCGTCAGCGGGTACATACGCTGCCCCATCAGTTGCTGCATGATGCTGATGCTTTGGCGGTATTGCCACACGCCTTGGGGCTCAGGGTTGATCCACGCAAACTTTGGAAACGCCTGTGTGAGTCGGCCAATCCATTCGCTGCCTGCTTCCTCGTTGTTGTACTCCACACTGCCGCCGGGTTGCAAAATTTCATAGGGGCTCATGGTGGCATCGCCAATGAAAATCAGTTTGTAGTCTTTGTTGTATTTGCGCAGGATGTCTTGCGTGGGGAATTTTTCGGCAAAGCGGCGGCGGTTGTTTTTCCACATGAAGTCATACACGCAGTTGTGGAAATAGTAAAACTCCAAATGTTTGAATTCGCTCTTGGCCGCAGAAAACATTTCCTCCACCCGCGTGATGTGCTCGTCCATGGTGCCGCCCACATCCATCAGCAGTAGCACCTTCACATTGTTGTGCCGCTCGGGTACCATTTTGATGTCGAGCCAGCCCGCGTTCGCTGCGGTAGAGCGAATGGTGTTGTCCAAATCCAGCTCGTCCTCAGCCCCCTCACGGGCGAATTTTCGCAGGCGGCGCAGTGCTATTTTGATATTGCGCGTGCCCAGCTCTTGCTGGTCGTCGTAGTCTTTGTAGGCGCGCTGGTCCCACACTTTTACCGCGCTTTTGTTGCGGCTTTTGTCTTGCCCAATGCGAATGCCCTGCGGGTTTTGTCCATACGCACCAAAGGGCGAGGTACCGCCCGTGCCAATCCATTTGCTGCCACCCTCATGCCGCTCTTTTTGCTCTTCAAAACGCTTCTTGAGCGTCTCCATCAACTCGTCCCAGCCCATTTTTTCAATCTTGGCCAGCTCTTCAGCGCTTAGCTGTAGCTCCAAATTCTTGCGCAGCCACTCCAGCGGAACATCCTTGGTAAAGTCCGCCACCATCTCCACACCTTTGAAATACGATGCAAAGGCGCGGTCAAATTTATCGTAATGCTTTTCGTCTTTGACCAGTGTGGTGCGGCTCAAATAGTAAAAATCGTCAATCTTGTAGCCCGTGCCATCCTCGTTGGTGGTCATGGGCCCGACCACGCCTTCTTTCAAGGCTTCGAGCAGGACAAGATACTCCTTGACCGAGACGGGGAGTTTGGCGGAGCGCAGGGTGTAGAAGAAGTCTATGAGCATGGTTTAGTTTCCTGGCCAGACGGTCGTGTTTTGGCGGGTGTGGAGGCAGGCTAAGACCTGCACATTCGACGCTATGATTTGGTAATGCAGTGCGTAAGGGAACTTTGCCAAGTGGATACGGCGGTACACCTTGCGTTCGATTTTAAATTGATCAGCACGTGGCTCAATCAACACCACAAATCTCAAAGCACGACTCCAACATCAGCCGCAATGCGAGAAATGGTTTGGCCTTGACCAGTATTTTGCGCCGACCACAAAGCTCTGCGTTCTAGTTCTTGAAACATGGAGTCACTCATGGGCGGGGCGTTTTCATCCGCATCCATGCTATCCCACAGCTGTTCTATGATTTCAAATTTTTCGTACTTGCCCAGTTTGGCGAAATCTTCCATGATGTCGTTCATAGCTACTCCAAAAAAATAATACAAATCAGCGAGGTTTGTCCAGCTGGTAAATCAACTGCGCTTTGGCTTCTGCCCATTCACCCGCCCGCATGCTGTACATCACGGTGTCGCGCACCGTGCCGTCTCGGCGCAGGGCATGGCCTCTTATGACGCCGTCTTTTTGCGCGCCCAAGCGTTCAATGGCTTTTTGGCTGGCGAAGTTGAAATTGTCGGTGCGCCAGCCCACCACGTTGCAGCCCAAGGTTTCAAAAGCATGGGTCATGAGCATGAGTTTGGCGGTGGTGTTCACGCTGCTGCGCTGCACGCTTTTGGCATACCATGTGTAGCCAATTTCCACGCGTTTGACCGCTGGCAAAATGTCGTGGTAGCTGCTGCTGCCCAGCACTTTGCCGCTGGCATCGTCTAGCACTGCAAAGGCAAATCGGTTGCCTTCTTCGCGCATCTTGAGTGCAGTTTCTATGTAAGCGCGGGTGTTTTCAGGTTCTGGCACCGAGGTGATGCGCAGCTTCCATAGCTGTCCATCAGCAGCTGCTGCGCGCAGGCCGTCTTCGTGGCTAAGCACCAATGGCTCTATGCGCAGGCCGCGCAGCGTGAGGGTGATGGGTTGAATGAAATCGGTCATGTGTGTTCTTTCAATACGTGTGGCGTCAAGCAATTAACCAGTTCTCAAGTTTGAGCTTGGGCACTCTTGAAAATTCTCGGGTGTTGTTGGTGACCAGTGTGCAATTTAAGCTAAGCGCGTGTGCGGCAATCCACATGTCGTTCGGGCCAATCGGCAAGCCTTTAGCGCGCAAATAGGCCCGTAGCGTGCCATAGTGATGAGACACATCTTGCGTGATGGGGAGCACGCCAAAAAAATGGATCAATCGCTGGGCTCTCTCAAAGCGCTCGCTCGTAATGGATGCATGGGCAACACCATACAAATGCTCAGCGTGGGTGATCACTGACAAAGCCCCTTCCCCCGATTTGAGTGTTTTGAGTCGGGTATTGATTTCGGGTCGAAGGCCTTTGACCATTTGTGTGAATATGTCAGAGTCAATCAGGTATTTCATGGCGTGCTCTTTGCGCGCTTGGTTTGCGTTGAGCGCACGCGTTGGGTGGCTGGCGCGGCCTCTAACCCCCAATCGCGTTCCTCCAGCGGTGGCAAACCTTTCACGATGGCCATAGCGCGGTCTAATTCGTCGGCATCTTCTTGCGATAAAGGTGGCAGGCCTTCGAGGGCTTGGGCTGCGGTTAGGTATTTGGGGCGAATCACAATGCATTCGCCTTCGCGTGAAATAGCCACTTGCTTGGTATCTATGCGAAACTCTTTGGGCAAACGCACCGCTTGGCTGTTACCGCTGGTAAATACCGTGGTGTATTTTTGGGTGGAGGACAAAGCCTCTGCTGGTAATCGGGCATTCATGGCAAGCTCCTAAAGCGTATATCCTACAAGTATATACGAGCTAGATAATAGCGCTGCGCAGCAACTTACTCTTGCTCAGGTTTGCGAAACTTAGCCAGCAGCAAGCGTGCCAGCTGCAAGCCCGCCCCGCCGCCCAAGCCGCACAGCAGTATGCCCACAATGCTGGAGTTGCCGTAACCCTGTGCAAATACATCAGCGCCCACCAGCTTGCCCAGCAGCATGCCCACCAATGCGCCGCAGACAAAGCCCAGCGCGTCCACTAAACCGGCAATCAATAATTTGTTCATGGCAGCAGTCTCAGCGGTTATGGCGTTGCATGAACACCAGTTTTTCAAATAGGGTCACGTCTTGCTCATTTTTAAGCAGCGCGCCCACCAGCGGCGGCACGCTCACTTTGTCGTCTTTGCTTTGCAGGGCATCCAGCGGAATATCCTCGGCCACCAGTAATTTCAACCAATCAAGTAGCTCGGAGGTAGACGGCTTTTTCTTGATGCCGGGCAGGCCGCGCACCTCGTAAAAGGTTTTCATGGCCGCTGCCAAGAGTTCTTTTTTCAGGTTGGGGAAGTGCACATCCACGATCTGGCGCATGGTCTCGGCATCGGGGAATTTGATGTAGTGGAAAAAGCAGCGGCGCAAAAACGCATCGGGCAGTTCTTTTTCGTTGTTAGAGGTAATGAACACCAGCGGGCGGTTCACCGCTTTGACCAACTCGCGTGTTTCGTAGCAATAAAACTCCATGCGGTCGAGCTCGCGCAAGAGGTCGTTGGGGAACTCAATGTCGGCTTTGTCGATTTCGTCGATCAACAGCGCCACCGGTTTGTCGGCAGTGAAGGCCTGCCACAGCACGCCTTTGACAATGTAGTTGTGGATGTCTTTGACCTTGTCGCTGCCGTCGATGGTGGAAAGCTGCGAGTCGCGCAAGCGGCTTACTGCGTCGTATTCATACAAGCCCTGCTGGGCTTTGGTGGTGGATTTGATGTGCCACTGCAAGAGCGGCATGCCCAGCGCCTCTGCTACTTCCTCGGCCAGCATGGTTTTGCCTGTGCCGGGCTCGCCTTTGACGAGCAGGGGGCGCTTGAGGGTGATGGCGGCGTTCACAGCCAGCATCAAATCTTGGGTGGCAACGTAGTTTTGGGTACCTTGGAATTTCATGGAGCGGGTGTCAATCGGGTTAAGTGCTTAAGAAGCGGGTTAAAAAGTGGGTGATTGGGTAGGTGAAGAAGTGGTGAATGCCGTTTGGGTAAGGCTGTTTAGTTAAGGGTTTAGCCGGATATAATTTAGCAATCAGGATTTGGGGTGATTTGCGTGCCTTGGCAGTGTAGCCAATGTTCGCACCACACCCTGAACATTCCCAGTCTAAAGTGCCAGTGCCCAATTCTGCTTGCAAAATGAACAAACTGCTATCCATCGCCCTCACTTTCGCTGTCGCTACGGTGACGCTTGCCTCCAGCGCCGTTTTGGCGCAAGACGCCAAACCCGGTGACGCAGCCGTTGGCAAAACCAAAGTCGCCATGTGCATCGGCTGCCATGGCATTGTGGGCTACCAAGCGAGTTTCCCCGAGGTGTACAAAGCCCCCATGATTTCTGGCCAAGGCGAAAAATACATCATTTCGGCCCTGAACGCCTACCAAAAAGGCGAGCGCCGCCACCCCAGCATGCGCGGCATTGGCGATACTTTAACGCCTCAAGACATGGCCGACATTGCTGCCTATTACGCTGGTCACGGCAAAGTAGAAGGCGCTGCATTGCCCGACAAGCCAGCCAAAGAGCCCAGTGCAGCCGTGGCTGCGCTGCTGCAAAAAGGCGCTTGTATTTCTTGCCACGGTGCAAATTTTGCCAAGCCCATTGACCCGAGTTACCCCAAAATCGCTGGCCAACACAATGACTACCTGTTTGTGGCACTCAAATCCTACAAAACCGAACCCAACGCCCGCGTGGGCCGCAGCAATGGCGTGATGGGCGGCATTGCCAAGCAGTTCACCAACGACGAACTCAAGGCCATGGCCAACTACATTGGCAGCTTGCCTGGTGACCTGAAAACCGTGCCCCAGTCTAAATTCCGCTGATTCTTAGCGTCTGGCATCTGAAAACGCAGCTTCTAAGGCTGCGTTTTTACTTGTGCAGGCTGTTTTTATGAAAAATAATGGCAATGTCAGCGTCATATGGTCATAGTACGCTATTATTTATATAGCTAGTAGGTGCCAGGCAGTGGCCAATGGCTGGCTAAGTTTGCATCTGTAGCCAGCAAGCTGCCCGAACCAAAGGTGTAATATCGCACAAACACCAAAAACTACCCAACCAAGGAATGCACCATGTCCGTGACCGTCATTGCCAATCCCAAAGGTGGCGTGGGTAAATCCACGCTGTCAACCCAAGTGGCGGGGTATTACGCCTCCAAGGGCTTTGCCACCATGCTGGGCGATGTGGACAAGCAGCAGTCTTCTAAGCTGTGGCTTGGCCTGCGCCCCGCGCATGCAAGGCAAATCCACTCTTGGGAGCTAGATGCCAAGCGCATTGCCAAGCCACCCAAAGGCATCAGCCATGTGGTGCTTGACACGCCAGCGGGTATTTCCGGTGACAGATTGGCTGCTGCGCTTAAAGTAGCTACTAAAGTGCTTGTGCCTTTGCAACCCAGCGTTTTTGATATATTTGCTACAAAAAACTTTCTGGACGAGCTGCTCAAGTCAAAGCACATGGGGCAGTTCCAAATTGGCATTGTGGGCATGCGCGTTGATGCGCGCACGATTGCGGCGGACAAGCTGCAAGAATTTGTGGCTACGCTGCGCCTGCCCGTGCTGGGCATGCTTCGCGACACGCAAAACTATGTGCATTTGGCTGCGCGTGGGCTCACGCTGTTTGATGTGGCGCCCAGCCGTGTGGAGAAGGATCTAGACCAGTGGGCGCCCATTTGCCACTGGCTCGATTCCTAGGAGTCGCCCAGTTGACCTGACTCTGGCTCTGCGCCCGTGTACCATGCGCTTTGTTTTGACCCCCTCTGAGAGCCTTTATGAAAAGTTTCGCCACCCTTGCACAAGTGATGCCCCTTTTGGGCCAAGAAGTTGCTACCAGTGACTGGATCACTGTGACGCAAGAACAAGTCAATTTATTTGCCGATGCCACGGGTGACCACCAGTGGATCCACATTGACCCTGAGCGGGCCAAGGCAGGGCCTTTTGGCGGGCCTATTGCGCATGGTTTTCTCACGCTGTCGCTGTTGCCTAAGTTTTTTGAAAGCGCCATGGAAATCCGCGACTCCAAAATGGGTGTGAACTATGGGCTCAACAAGGTGCGTTTCATGGGCCCTGTGCACGTGGGCAGCCGCGTGCGGGCTAGGATGAAGCTGGTGGGTTGCGAGTCAATTGCAGCGCCAGCTGGCAGCACCGGCGCTCAAATGGTCTGGGAAGTGACAGTGGAGCGAGAGGGCGTGGACAAGCCAGTGTGTGTGGCCGAATCAATTGTGCGCCGCTACACCTGATTTAGCGCTGCCCTGCTTGAAAGCTGTGTGCATTGCGCCAGACGGCAGGCGCAGCTCAAATGCGGGTGAGCTGGCTGGCAGGAATCCAGCCTTCAAAGAAACTTAGCACGCCATTGATGCGCTTGGCGGCCTCTGTTTGGCTGTGTTGGCGGGCAATCACTTGGTAGATGTCCGAGCGTAGCATCCACAGTTCCGACACTTTGCTGGCGGCCGTGACCTTAAAGCCAAGCCGCTGCACCTCATCCCCAGTACAGCCCTTCATCAGACCGTGCATTTCGTCTTGCAGGTCTTTGAGGTCAATTTTGACAGGGGCCATGGCTTTGGAGTTGCCCCACAAGGAGCGTGACACGCCGCTGTCAGTGCGTGAAGACTTGAAAAATCCAGAAACTAAAACCATGGTATTCCTTAGCAGGTGTGTATTTGCATAGCATTGAAAGCGCTTTTGAAAGGATTTTGTCTTTCCAAAAGCGTTTCCGATAGGTGAACTTTAGAGGTTAAGCACCTCGGTATTTAGGGCGTTGGCCTTAAAACAGTGTGATATTTGTCCGCGCAAGAAACTAATTTGCTTCAGCCACTAAGCATAGCCAGTGCAAAAAATGCCATCAAGGTATTTTGCACAAGCAATGCATTCACACCATGGCGCACCAGCATCAGCATGCACGGGCATTGGTTAATTTAAAAAATATGGCCAATGTCAGCGTGATATGGTCATATAACGCTATTTAATTAATAGCAAATTGGAAATCAAACTGTAAAACTACAGATTTCCAAAACCGCTTTGACGCCATGCCTCAAACACCGTCACCGCCACGGCGTTGGACAAATTGAGACTGCGCTGTCCCACAAGCATGGGTATTTTTATTCTTTGCGAAAGCGTGAATTGTTCACGAATCGATTCTGACAATCCACGGGTTTCAGCACCAAAAACCAACCAATCACCAGGTTGAAAGGCGGTTTCGTAGAGAGAATGGCTGCCTTTGGTGGTTAAGGCGAACATTCTGTCGGGTGCAGGTGTGCAGGTTGTGAGGAATCCGGGCCAATCGGCATGGCGCTGCAACGTAGCGTACTCGTGGTAGTCGAGCCCCGCGCGGCGCATGTGGCGGTCGTCGAAATTAAAGCCCAGCGGCTCAATCAGGTGCAGGGCGCAGCCGGTGTTGGCACTCAGGCGGATGATGTTGCCGGTGTTTGGCGGAATCTCGGGTTCGACCAAGACGATATTGAACATGGCAGCATGCCTTTATGAATGGAGCGGGCGGGCTTTAAAAAAGCTGCAAGCTGATCCAATAGGCCACTGCAGCGATAAAAGCCGATGCCGGTATTGTAAGAACCCATGCCCACACAATATTGGCCGCCACACCCCAGCGCACCGTGCTTGCGCGCTGGGCCGAGCCCACACCCACAATAGCGCCCGTGATGGTGTGCGTAGTGGACACAGGAATGCCCATACTGGTAGCCAAAAACAGGGTCATGGCACCGCCAGTTTCAGCACAAAAACCGCCCACAGGCTTGAGCTTGGTGATTTTTTGCCCCATAGTTTTCACAATACGCCAGCCGCCAAACATGGTGCCCGCTGCAATGGTTACATAGCAGGAAATCACCACCCAAATCGGCAAATAGTCTTTGGTGGCCATCATCCATGTGGGCAAGCCCTGCACGCCCGCCGTGGTGGCTGCAATCAGCAGCAGCCATATGATGCCAGCGGTTTTTTGGGCATCGTTGCCACCGTGGCCTATGCTGTAGGCTGCGGCTGAGACCAATTGCAAGCGGCGAAACCAGCGGTCGGTGGCCGAAGGCGTGGCACGCCTGCAAATCCAAGCCACGGCCACCATCATGAGCGAACCCAACATAAAGCCCAGCAAAGGCGCAACAAATATAAAAGAAATAATGCGCCAAATGCCTGCGCTGATCAGTGCACTGGCACCGGCTTTGACGATGACCGCGCCCACAATGCCGCCAATCAGCGCGTGAGAACTGCTGCTGGGAATGCCGTAATACCAAGTGACGATGTTCCAAGTGATGGCACCAACCAAAGCGCCAAAAATCACATGCGTGTCGACCACGCCGGGCATCACAATGCCCTTGCCAATGGTGGCGGCCACGCTCAGGTGGAAAATAAAGTAGGCAATGAAGTTAAAAAATGCGGCAAAAATAACCGCTTGACCCGGGCGCAGCACGCCGGTGGAGACCACGGTGGCAATGGAGTTGGCTGCGTCATGAAAACCATTCATGTAGTCAAAAGCCAGAGCCAGAAATACCAGCATGAAAATGACCCAAAGAGCCGTTTGCGCATTATCCATCTTGTTTTATTCGCTGAGAGTTGGGGGCTGGTTTGGGTGCTTTAAGAGTTTTCTAACACCACACCTTCAATCAAATTGGCCACGTCTTCGCATTTGTCGGTGATGGTCTCTAAGAGTTCGTAAATGGCTTTGAGCTTGATCACCTCGCGCACATCGGGTTCTTCGCGAAACAGGCGGCTCATGGCAGAGCGCATCACGCGGTCGGCATCTGACTCCAGTTTGTCGATTTCTTCGCAGGTTTTCAGTGCGGCTTCGGCACTGGCGGGGTCGCTCACGGTGGCCAGTAGTTTCACAGCGGCGGCCAAGCGTTCGCAGCATTTCACGCTGATGTCGGTCAGGCGCTTGATGTCATCGGTCATGAACTTCACGTCATACAGGGCCATGGTTTCGGCGCTGTCTTGGATCAAATCGGCCACGTCGTCCATGGTGTTGATCAGCTTGTGGATTTGCTCGCGGTCGATCGGCGTGATGAAGGTTTTGTGCAGCATTTTGTTCACGTCGTGCGTGATGCGGTCGGCTGCGCGTTCGGCATTGTCTACATCGCGGTTGTATTGTTCACGCAAATGCGCATCGTTGTAGTTGACCACCAGCTGCGAAAAGGCGCGCGCAGCCTCCACAATGCGGTCGGCATGCTGGTTAAACTGCTCAAAAAAATTGCCTTCGCGGGGAAGAAGTTTGCCAAAAAACATGGGAGATCCGAACAATGGTGAGGGGGTGAAATAGCAGCGCGTTGGACTAAATCCGCGCGAAATGTGACGAAATGGTGACAAAACGGTGACAAAACGGTGACATGCCAAGTGTAGCGGTCTTGGCTGACTGCTTTTGTCAGGATTATGAAAAATGTCTATAGCCAATGCATGGGTTTATTGGCCGTGTTGCAGGGTGATTTGATGGCTTACGGCTTGCAGCTGCGTAGCACCCACTAAATGCGGCGCAATCTCGTGCAGGGGTACTAGCACGAAGGCGCGCTGCCACATGCGGGGGTGGGGCACGGTGAGGCTGGAGCTGCTGATGCTGGCGCTGCCGTAGAGCAATATGTCCAGGTCGAGGGTGCGCGGGGCGTTGGGGTGGGGGCGTGTGCGGCCTGCAGTTTGCTCTATATTTTGTAGCGCTATAAGAAGCTGCGGCGCTGACATTGCCGTTTTTATTTCAATAACTGCATTGGTGTAGTCTGAGCCATTGCTGTCAATAGGTGCGGTTTGGTAAAAACTGGATACTGCGCCTAGCTGCGTGCCAGCCAGTTGGGCGATGCTGGCAATCGCGCGACGCAGGTTGCTGGCGGCATCGCCTAAGTTGGCACCCAAGGCGATGTAGACACTGACTTGGACGCAGGGCATGGTGTTGCGCAGCGCCAATTTCAGGTGTTGTTAGCGCCACTGTTACCACCATTGCTGCCTTCGCCGCCACCCGTGCGTGGGCGGTTTCTGCGGCGACGGCGTTTGGGGGCATCGTTGTAGTAGTCGCCGCCGTTTCGCGGGCCCGCGCCTGCGTCCAAGGCGTACACATTGGGGTCTTGAAAGCGGACATCGCTTTGGGGCGCTGGCAAAGCATGCTCTGGGGCTGGGCGTGGGGCGCGCTTGGCTGCGCCTTCTTTGGGTGCTTGGCGCTGCTGGCTGCGTTGCTGTTCTTTGACTTGAAAAACCAAATCTTCGCGCGTGGCATCGTCGGCACTGCTAAATTCTTGCCACCAGTCGGCAAGTAGTTGGTCCACCTCGCCAATGTCGGCACGCAGGCGCAAAAAGTCAAAACCCGCCCTAAAACGCTCGTGCTCCACCAAGCTAAAGGGCGTAGAGCCCACGCGCTTGTCAAAGCGCGGCTGCATGGTCCAAATCTCGCGCATGTCGGCGGCCAGCTTGCCACGGCCTGAAATATCGCCAATGCGGGTGTTAAACACCTCGTCAATCGCGTCCATGAGGGTGGGAAACGGATGGCCACCGCGCGCAAGCAGGGCATCCCAGCCGGTTTTTACATCGCTCCAGAGCACGCAGGCCAGTAAAAAGCTGGGCGCTACGGGCTTGCCTTCACCCACGCGGCGGTCGGTATCAGCCAAGGCCGC
>JAYTMT010000307.1:0-1579 GCA_043728315.1 Polaromonas sp.
TGGGGCTGAAAGACCCGCGCAGCTACGGCAGCCACAACCCGGGCGCCACCAACGTGCTGCGTTCGGGCAGTAAAAAGGCGGCTATTGCCACGCTGCTGCTTGATGGCCTGAAGGGCTGGTTGCCAGTTGTGCTGGTCAAGTGGTTTGGCAAAGACTATGGGCTGGAAGACGGCACGATGGCGGCTGTGGCTTTTGCCGCTTTCCTGGGTCACCTGTTTCCGGTTTTTTTCAAGTTTCAGGGTGGCAAGGGCGTGGCAACTGCGGCGGGTGCGCTGCTTGGCATTGAATGGCTGCTGGGGCTGGCCACACTGGCAACCTGGCTCATCATTGCGTATTTCACACGTTACTCGTCTGTGGCGTCAATGGCCAGTGCCGCCTTTGTGCCGCTGTTTTATTTATTTGGTGATCGCGCTGCCTGGTATTCAGAGCGCAGCGTCTTGATGGCTATTTTCATGATTGGCCTGCTGCTGGTGATACGCCACCGCGAGAACATCAACAAGCTGGTCTCAGGTAAAGAATCAAAATTGAGCTTTGGCAAAACCGCGGCCAAATAAGGTACTACCGTTTGGTCAGCGTCATCTGGTCGTTTTCGCGCTGCATTTGAAAGCGCGTTAAAAAGCTGTTGCCCAGCAGCATGAAGGGCATGGGCTGCGGCATGACGACAGCATCGACACCAAACACCTCCACATCGCCAACCCGAACAGAGTCAAGTTTGACGCGGTAGCCCTGCACATTGCCATTGGCGGTTGACATCATGACAGGCTGACCGGTTTTGAAGTTGACGCCCGTGCGCTCGGCGTCTTGTGCGCCCATCGCCACCGATGTCGCGCCGGTATCGACCATGAACTGCACCGTCTTGCCATTGATTTGCCCGGCTGTCACGAAGTGCCCGCCACTGCCAGCAACCAGCACAATGCGGTTGCCCTTGCCACCGCTTTTGCTGGCGCCCATGTTGACGGGCGCTTCACCCACGCGCAGGGTGCTCCGCTTGCCACCTTGCTCCACCACCGCCTGGTCGCCACTGGTAGAAATGACTTTCACGCCTTCATGCGTTTCGCCTGCTGCAACTGTTTTAGGGGTCGTGCCGTTAACCACCAGCAACGCCTTGGTGCCCAACATTCCGGCCAGCGCGACAGACTGCGCCTGCGCACCAGCGCTTGTCAGCACCATGACCAGCCATGCCGCAGTTCTGGCGGTGCGCAGGTTCACGGGCTTAGTCTCTGAAGTTGTTAAAACTCAAAGGGAAGTCCGCGTTTTCAGACTTGATCAGCGCCATTGCCGCCTGCAAGTCGTCGCGCTTGCCACCTGACACGCGGACTTTTTCTTCCTGAATCGCGCCTTGCACCTTGATCTTGCTGCCTTTGAGCAGTACCTGAATTTTCTTGGCCAGCTCGCTCTCAATGCCGTTGCGCACGGTGTTGATTTGCTTGACCTTGTCACCGCCAATTTTTACTGATTTGCCAACATCCAGAAAACGCGCATCCACCGCTGCTTTGGTCAGCTTGTTGCGCAAAATGTCGTTGATCTGGTCAAGCTGAAAGTCGCTGTCGCCGATCAGAATAATTTCTTTGTCTTTCAG
>JAYTMT010000308.1:0-13122 GCA_043728315.1 Polaromonas sp.
CAGTTGCTGATCCCCCATTTGCTCAAAAAAACAAGCCCAGCGCCCTGATTGTTTGCGCATTGGCACAGCACTCGCTTAGCCGCAGGGCGAGGTGGTTGTAGGGAACGGTTGGAAAACCGCTCAGCCTCTGAGTAAACACCATGCTGGCAAGCTACTTCATGTTTAGATTCGCACTTTTCATGAAAAATAGTGGCAATGTCAGCATCATATGGTCATAGTGCGCTACGTTTTATATAGTATAAAGCAGTCTAAGAGTGACGTGCCTCTGGTATTAAAAACTCAAAGCGAGCATAGCCCGATCAGCGTTTTGGCTATCCCGACCGACCGATTTCGGTGTACCCACCGCATGAGGGCGCGTCGGGATAGCCAAAACGCTGGTCGGGCGCGTAAACCAGTCGCTACAGAGCGCTAAAGGCGAACAGTGTTGACGGCCCGATCACGCCTGCCCAGCTATGCGCGCTCTTGGCCTCGAAGCCAAAAGCACCGCTGGTAACCCACATGTAACTCCGACTATCGCTCCTGCAAGGTGCGCTGCCACTACCACGTCGAATCCCCAATTGGGCGACGCCACCACGCCACTTTGCCACGCGCGCTCGTGAAGCAATTTGATCGACATGCCCGCAAATAACGTGAACGACAGCCACTTCACTCTGTTTTTAATAGCTATAAACAACCACATCACGCTGACATTGGCATGAATTATTCCAGAAAGGCCGCTGTAGCTACTCACTTCAGGCCATGCCAGCAGCGCCAGTGTGCAAAGCGGCCAAGCCAGCAGCCACACAGCAGCAGCGGCGGCTGGCAGACGCTGCTGGTGGCCTAGCAGGGCCAGCGCTGCCAATGCGGCCACATTGCCCCACAGGTGGGCGGGGCTTAGATGCACCAAGGCACTCGTCCATAGTGTCCAAGGCTTGGCCGCCCACAGGGCTTGCCAGCTTGGGGTGGCGCTCTGGCCCGTTAGCCCAGAGCGCCACAGCGTTGCGTCAAACGACAGATTTTGCAGCGCCCAGGGCTGGGGCAGCAAGGCTGCTAACAGGCACAGCAGGCTTACGCCCGCGCAGGCGGTTGGCCATGCGGCTGATGAAGTGCTCGATGTCGTCGACATAGGTGAATACTACGGGAATTACCAAGAGGCTTAAAAAAGTGGAGGTAATCAGGCCACCTATCACGGCCACGGCCATGGGCGAGCGAAAACTGCCGTCGGATGCGCCCCAGCTGGCTGCAATGGGCAGCATGCCCGCGCCCATGGCGATGGTGGTCATCACAATGGGCTGGGCGCGCTTGTGGCAGGCATCGAGCAACGCATCTAAGCGGCTCATGCCGGCAACCGCTGGCTTGCCGTCGCTGCCATCGTGGCCACGGCGCGCCACTATGGCGTATTCCACCAGCAAAATCGAGTTTTTGGTGGCCACGCCCATGAGCATGATCAGGCCAATGAGGGAGGGCATGGAAAACGCTTTGTCGGCTACCAATAAGCCCACAAACGCGCCGCCCAATGACAGCGGCAGCGCGGCCAGAATCGTGACGGGGTGCAAGAAGTCTTTGAACAGCAGCACCAAGACGATGTAGATGCACAGCACGCCCGTGAGCATGGCCAAGCCAAAGCTGGCAAACAGCTCGCCCATGACCTCGGCATCGCCCACTTCCACTTTTTTCACGCCTGCGGGCAGTCCCGTGATGCTGGGCAGTTTGTCCACCGCCGCCGTCACATCGCCCAGCGCTGCGCCTGAGAGCTCGATGTCAAAGTTCACATTGCGGGCTCTGTCGTAGCGGTCAATCACCGCAGGCCCGCCCGAGCCTTCAAAGCTTGCCACTTGGCCGAGCATGACTGGGCCTTTGAGCCCGCCCACGGTGAGCCGCTCTAGCACGCTCAAGTCTTGGCGTGCTTTGGCATCCAGACGCACCACGATAGGCACTTGGCGTTGGCTCAGGTTGAGCTTGGGCAGGGCGGTGTCGTAGTCGCCCACGGTGGCAATACGCAGGGTCTCGGCAATGGCGGCGCTGCTCACGCCCATGTCGGCGGCTTTGGCAAAGTCGGGCCGCACCGCTATTTCAGGGCGAATCAGGCTGGCTGTAGATACGATGCTGCCAAGGCCGGGGATGGTGCGCAGGTCTTTTTCTACTGCGAGTGCCGCCGTTTGCAGGGCTATGGGGTCATCTCCCGTGAGCACCAGCACGTATTTCTCGCCACTGCCGCCTAAGCCCACCTTGGCGCGCACACCAGGCAGCTGGGACAGCGCCTCGCGGATGCGCTGCTCAATGGGCTGCTTGCGAACCCGCTCGCCGCGCTTGGTGAGCAATATGGTGAGCGTGGCCTTGCGCGTCTCAGACGCGCCTTGGGGGGCAAAGGGGTCTGAGCCCGCTGCACCGCCGCCAATGGTGGTGTAGACCGAGCGGATTTCAGGCACTGCTTTGAGCAAGACGCGGGCGGCCTCGGCCGTGTCTGTGGTTTGCTGCAAGCTCGCGCCGGGCGGCAGCTCCAAATACACCTGCGTTTGTGAATTGTCATCGGGCGGGATAAAGCCCGTGGGAAGCAGCGGAATCAACGCAATAGAGCCCGCAAAAAACGCCGCCGCCGCCACAACGGTGGTAAAGCGGTGGTTCAAGCACCAAACCGCAGCGCGCATATACCAGCGCATCACAGCGCTTTCCTTGGCCACATGGGGCTTGGGCTTGAGGATATAGGCCGACATCATGGGCGTGAGCACACGCGCCACCACCAGCGATGCAAACACCGCAAATACCGCTGTCCAGCCAAATTGCTTGAAGAATTTGCCCGCAATGCCGCTCATAAAGGCGGTGGGCAAAAACACGGCTATCAAGGTGAAAGTGGTGGCTATCACCGCCAAGCCAATCTCGTCGGCCGCTTCGCGCGCCGCATCGAGGGCGGATTTGCCCATGCGCATGTGGCGCACGATGTTTTCTACCTCCACAATGGCATCGTCCACCAAAATACCAATGACCAAACTCAGCGCCAGCAGCGTCACCACGTTGATTGAAAACCCCCACAAATTCATGCCAATAAAAGCTGGAATCACCGACAGCGGCAGTGCCACGGCCGAGATAAAAGTAGCACGCCAATCGCGCAAAAACAGCCACACCACCAGCACGGCCAAGAGCGCGCCCTCAATCAGCATAGTGAGCGAGGCGTTGTATTCTTCTTCCACGGGTTCGACAAAGTTAAAGGCTTCTGTAAGGGTGATGTGGGGATGGGCCAGCTTTAAATCAGCCAACACTTTTTGCACCATGGCACCGACTTCTACCTCGCTAGCGCCCTTGCTGCGCGAAATTTCAAAGCCCACCACGGGTTTGCCGTTGAGCAAAGCGGCTGAGCGCTGCTCGGCCACCGTGTCGCGCACAGTGGCCAATTGGTCTAAGCGCACGCTGCGCACACCAGTAGCGCCGCCGCTCAGTGGAATGGGCAGGGCAGCCAATTCTTGCGCGGATTGCACCGTGGCCATGGTGCGAATGGGCTGCTCGCTGCCGCCCAAATCGGTGCGGCCACCTGCGGCCTCCATTTGTACCATGCGCAGTTGGCGTGTGACATCGGTGGCACTGGCACCCAAGGCTTGAAGTTTGGTGGGGTCCAGCGCAATACTGATTTCGCGGCTGACACCGCCCACCCGCGCAATGGCGCCCACACCGCGCACGCCCAGCAGCTTTTTAGACACTGTGTCGTCCACAAAATAGCTCAGCGCTTCCTCGTCGAACTGGCTCGATGCAATGGTGAAAGCCAGCACGGGCGCGCCCGCCAAATTGATTTTGTTAATGACAGGGTCGCGTACATCACCGGGCAGCTCGGTGCGCACCTGGGCCACGGCAGAGCGCACCTCGTCAAGCGCTTCTTGCACGGGTTTTTCTAGGCGAAACTCCGCAGTAAGCGTGACCGCACCGTCTTGCACCTTGGTGGTGATGTGGCGCAAACCTGCAATCGAGGCCAGTGCGGTTTCTATTTTGCGGGCTACCTCGGTTTCCAGCTGCGCAGGCGCAGCGCCTGGCAGGCTGGCTACCACGCTGATGGTGGGCAAATCCAAATCAGGAAAATTTTGCACCTTCATGGACTGAAAACTCAGCATGCCCGCAAAGCAAAGCAACACAAACAGCATCACTGCCGGAATAGGGTTTTTGATTGACCAACTTGAAACGCTCATCATGTACTCCTTATTTCGTAGCTACAGATGACGATTTGACGCTGACATTGCCTTGTTTTTCTGCAATATTCACGATTTTTACGGTGTCGCCGTCTACCAAAAAGGCTGCGCCGCTGGCTACCAAGGCATCGCTGGTTTTGAGGCCACTGGTGACCTCTATGGCATCGCCGCTGCGTCTGCCGGTTTGCACCTTCAGGGCACTCACCTTGTGAACGCCAGCTTGGCTGTCTACCCGCATCACAAAACTAAAGCCATCGCGTTGCACCACGGCGCTGGCGGGCACCGTGAGGGCACTGCTTGCTCCCAAATCAAACGTGCCACGTGCAAACATGCCCGCCTTGAGCGCGGGGTGCAGGGGCACGTCCACATACACAATGGCAGCGCGGGTGTTGGCATCTACCGTGGGCGATACCATGCGCACCTTGCCTGTAACAGTCTGCTCACCTGCGCTGATGCTGGCCATTTGCCCTTTTTGGATGCGCGCCACCTCGCTGGCCGTGACCTCGGCACGCCACTCAAGGCGGTTTTGCCGGATCATGCGAAACAGCTCTTGGCCGCTGCCCACCACCGCGCCCAGTGTGGCGCTGCGGGCTGAAATGGTGCCGCTGTCGGGTGCTACCAACTGGGTGTTTTTAAGGCGGATTTGCGCCGACAGCAGCATGGCTTGGGCGGATTCCACGCGGGCTTTGGCCGTGGCCTCTGCCGTAATCAGCTGGGCAATTTGCTGGGCGCTCATAGCGCCAGTGTTTTGCAGCTCGCGGGCGCGGGCGGCATTGGCAGCTGCGTCTTGCGCTGCGGCCTGCGCCTCGGCCACGCTGGCCTTGGCCTGCGCTGCATCAGCGTTTAAGCCCTCGCTGGCAAAGCTGGCCAGCACTTGGCCTTTGCGCACCACATCGCCCACATTCACCCGCACGTCGGTGAGTTTGAGGCCATTGACCTCAGCGCCAATGCTGGCCTCTTGCCACGCGGCCACATTGCCGTTGGCAGGCAGTTGCATGGCCACTTGGGCCGTAGCAGGGCTTACGGTGCTCACGGTAAGTGCAGGCTTGGGGGCTGCCATTTTTTTGTCGTCAGCGGCATGGGTAGACACGGAATACAGGCCACCGGCTGCAAGTGTCAGCAAGGCGCAGGCAGCAAGGTGGATGGCAGATGGTTTGAGAACAGAGTTTTTCATACAAAGCTTATTAGAGTGTGTGTGCATGTGAAGGGTGGGCAGCGCTTGCTCAAGAGGCCGCAGCGGGCGACCAGCCGCCACCCACCGCGCGGTAAAGGCTGATCCAAGCCACGATGCGTTCGCGCAGCAGCTGCAGTTCGGTGCTTTTGGCAAACATGGCCGTGCGCCGCGCGTCTTCGAGCTCTACCAAACTGCCCACGCCTGCGGTGTAACGCGCCTGCGCTGCGGCCAGCGATACGCCGTAGCCTGCGCTGGCTGCGGCCACATCGGGCGCGCGGGCGGCGGTGTTGTCTAGCTGCACCAAGGCTTCTTCCACTTCGCGCACTGCTTGGCGCGCCTTGGATTGCAACACGGCCACACTGGCTTCGTAGTTGGCCTTGGCCACGTCAATACTGGCCTGCGTGCGGCCGTTGTTCAAAATAGGCAGGCTCACCGCTATGGGCCCGAGCGACCAAGTAGCGCCGTTGTTAGACATGCCGCCAGAATCCACCCGCATCAGCCCAATGTTGCCCGACAGGCTGACCACAGGGTAGCGCTTGGCATCGGCTGCGCGCAGGTCAAAGGCGGCGCCAGCCACATCGCGCTGCGCGGCGGCCAAGTCTGGGCGCTGCATGAGCACGTTGGCCGGAATTGCCGATGGTGCGCCAGACACTACTAATCCAATAGCAGGGTCTGACCATTTGGCGCTGACATTGGCCAATTTTTTCTTTAATTCTGGCTCTGCCAGTGCGGTTAAAGCCACCAGCGCTTTGACCGTTAGTTCGCACTCGGCTTTTTTAGCGCTTAAGGTGTTGGCCGCATCGGCCTTGCTCGCTTGGGCCAGTGCTGACACTGCTGGTGCGGTGAATCCGGCTTTGGCAGTGAGGGCTGTCAGGCGCGCGGTTTCGCTGCGCGAGGCTGCGTCGCTGGCTACCAGCTCGGTTTGGGCTTGGCACAGGCGCAGGCTGAAATACTGCACGGCTAACTCGGCCGCTACCGACACGCGGGCTTCGTGCCACTGGGCTGTGGCGGCATCCAGCCGAATGCTGGCGGCCTGCGCGTTGGCAGCGGCTGCGCCAAACACATCAAGCTCCCAAGCTGCTTGTAAGCCGCCTTGAAAAACTGTGGCCGCTGGCTGGCCGGGCGTGGCCAAAGAGCGGCCAGCGCCTGCCTGCGCATTGAGCGATGGGCGCGAAGCAGCGCCGGCCAGCGTGAGCGCTGCGCGCGCCTGCGCGATGCGCGAGGCGGCTTGCGCCACCGACGCGCCGTTGGCTTGCGCGGCAGCCAGTAAATCGACCAACACGGTGTCGCCCAGCGATGCCCACCACTGCGCAAGCTGCTGGGGCTGGCCGCCGTGGGGCACGGCCTGCATGGGGGCATACCACTGGGTAGGGGTTTGCAGCGTGGGTGCGGGGTTGGCGGCAATGGCCGGGCGGCGCATTTCCTCAATACTGGCGCAGCCAGTGAGCGCCAAGCCTAATGCCAGGGCGCTCAGGCTGCGTGCAAATGCTGTGGATGGCAAAGTGCTGCCAAACGCATACAGCCCTCGCATGCTGGGTATAGGTGCCATTTTCATAGGGGTTTACTCACAGTTCAATAGAAATTCCACGCCGCGTAGCCTCCGAGGCCACCATGGCCAAGGCGTATTGCAGCAAACTTGCAGCGTATTGGTCGATGGCCTTGGGCGTGGCCAGCAGTTCGGGTTTCACAGCTTCCACCACGTCGCGGGACATCAGCATGAACACGCCCAGCCCCACAATTGAGAAAGCCAGCCGGTGCATCTGGGCATCGGCGCTTTTGAGCTTGAAATGTTTGCACAACAGCGCCACCAAAGCCGCGTGGCTGGGCTTGATGCCGTTGTCAATTTCGTGCGCCCAGACACCTGTGGGTTCGACCATTTCGCGCATGTGCAAACGCGCGCACAGGCGCACCAATTCGCCTTGCTTGAGCGGCTCGGTAAATTCGGCCAGCAGGGCCTCTAGCGACTGCGCCAGCGTCATGCCTTCTTGGTCAAAAGGGTGCACGCCATCGCTGCTGTGGCACATCAGCTCGGTGAACGCGCAGCAGTAGAGCTGCTTTTTGTCACCAAAATAGTAGCTGATCGCCGCCACATTGGTTTGCGCGGCCAAGGCAATGTCACGAATCGAGGTTTTGGCAAAACCACGCTCTGCAAACAAGCGCAGCGCCGCGTGCAAGAGGCGCTGGCGCGATTCCACGCCTTCAGCGCGGGGGCTGCGGGCGGCTTTGGTCTCTGAGGTGGGGGGGGGCAGCGCTTCTTGCATGGCTGCCATCCTAACATAAGTAAATCAAACGATTGATTTACTTATGTAAACAACTGTATCTGCTGGGGTTATTGCGCCATGCCCGGTTTGGCTGGTTCAACTGGCTCGGCAGAGGCTGGCTTGGCACGGCGTGTTGGCTGCCAAGCGGCAAATTCCTTGGGGTAGGCTGCACGGTAACGCGCCATGTGCAGCAGGGCCACCTCGTCTTGGCCTAGCAATATGGCCGCCTCTACCAAGCGCTCAATCACGCGCGGTTCAGGTGAAAAATGCAGTAAACCACTGGCCAGTTGCAAAGCCTGCGGCGCGTTGGGCAAATCGGGCGGCAGCAGCATGAGCTGCGCAAAGCGCGCATGCTTTTGGAACAAGAAACTCTGGTTCACATGCGCCATGGTGTCTTGCGCGTACTGCGGCAAGCGCTCCTCGGGCGGCAAATAGATTTGACCCACACGTTGGTAATCCCACGCGGCATAACCTGCAAACAGTATGAATACCATAGCAATGAATGACCATATGACCCTGACATTGGCATAATTTTTTATAAATCGCCGTGTTTTTAGGTCTTTTGGCGTTTCATTTGCATATGTTTTGTCGTTTGCGATAATCTTGCGCCCTGCGCTTGTGGCCAAGCCCGATTGCGCTACCAATCCCACCGCCAATCCAAAAGCCATTTGAAAGGGCCCGTACCACAGCGGGTATTCGGTCAGGCTGTGCAGGCCTGTCACCAAGAGCACCAGCCATGCCATTTGGCGCAGCGGATTGGCCTCCCGCCACGGCTTGGCCGCATACAGGCCTGCCAGTGCAGCCAAGCAAAGCGCCAACGCGGCTGGCAAGCCGAACTCCACCGCCAAATGCAGGGGCAGGTTGTGGGCGTTGTCCAAAATGTCGCAAAAGCGCGGCGCTGAATCGGGCGCGCCAAACGCGCTGTAATGCGCATAGGCCAGCTCGCGCCAGCCCCAGCCCAGCCAAGGTTTATCCAGCACCAAGCCCCACACATCGCGGTACAACACGCTGCGGCCAGAGCAGCCCACCTCGTGGCTAAGCCGCGCAAATGCCGTCAAGCTAGGGCCGCCAATAAGCGGCAGCACCGCACTGCACAAGGCATACAGCGGCACAGAAGCTGCAGCCAGCCAGCGCACTGGTCCTGCCAATGCGCGCCACCACAGCGCACAAAGCACCGCCATAGCCAGCCACTGCACCAACCCCACCCGCGACAAACTGGCTGCACTGGCCATGGCCAAGAGCAGGAGGGCAGCGGCTGCTCCTAGTCTTATGGGCGTGTTGACATATGGCCGCGACGCTCCACGCTGCGCTGTTCCCAACAAATACAAGAGTGCAGCAAAACCTATGCTGCACAGGCTGGCCAACTGGTTGCGCTGGCGCAAATTACCCGTCGCCAGCAGCTCATCGGCCGATGGCGTGTGCATCCATGGGGCAAACTGGCCCGACCAGCCCCAGATTTGGCACAAGCCAATCACGGCATTGGCCAGCGCCGCCAGCAGCCACGCCCAAGCAAGCGTTTTTGCCAGCCCCCTACTTTGTTCTGCCAAATCTGGCGTGCCTGAAGTGCCTAGTGCACCAATTGCCCCACTGTATTTAGCAATCCCCGCCCCCACACCAGCGCACATAGCCATAGCCAGCAGCGCAACCAACAGTGCAGCGTGCTCAAGCGAGAAATTTTGATAAAAAACAGCAAATGTCACCGCTAAAAGGACATATACCGCTATAAAAAACAGAGTGATTGTGCTGCCCACCGCCGACACATGCAAGCGCATCAGCAGCATCAGTAGCATCAGCATGCCCACACAGGCCAAGCTAATCAGCAGCGGCACAGTGGCTGGCGAAGGGCCGCCAGCAAAAGGATTGAGCCAAGGCAGAGCAATGCACAGCAGCACAGGCAAGGAGAATGTGCCATGGGGCGGCTTGTGGGACGGCTTGTGCCACGCCGCATCAGATGGCGTTTTGGCTAAGTCAGGTGCTAATTCCATTCCCAGATCAGTCCTGTCATTTACAAACCAGGTTTGCCATTGCCACATGGTTTGAGCTGTTCAATTTTGTCTGCCAACGCAATCAGGTCAGCGCATTTTGTACACTGGCGCGCCAGCCACAAGCGCCCTGCATCCTGGTTCAGGCAGCCGAAAACCCATTGGGATACTGGCTCTGCCAGCGCCACGCATCGCGGCACATGTCTTCTATGCCCAGCTGCGCGCGCCAGCCCAGCACATCCAGCGCCTTGGCCGCGTCCGCGTAGCACTGCGCCACGTCGCCAGCGCGGCGCGGGCCGTATACATGGGGCACTTTCACGGCGTTCACCCGCTCAAAAGTCTCCACCAATTCTTTCACACTCGTGCCACGCCCCGTGCCCAGATTCACCGTGAAGCTGCCCGGCCCGCCCAGCAGCTTTTTCACCGCCGCCACATGGCCAGCGGCCAAATCCAGCACGTGAATATAGTCGCGCACGCAGGTACCGTCTGGTGTGTCGTAGTCAGCGCCATGCACCGTGAGCTGGGCGCGCTTGCCAGTGGCGGTTTGCGTCACATAGGGCATCAAATTGTTCGGAATGCCAGACGGATGCTCGCCAATCTCACCGCTCTGGTGCGCGCCCACAGGGTTAAAGTAACGCAGCGTGGCAATGCGCCAAGGTTCGCCCAATTTAACCAACTCAGACAACACCTGCTCACCCATCAGCTTGGTCAGCCCATAGGGCGACACCGCCTGCAAACGCGCAGCCTCGGTAAGAGGAACAAACTCCGGCTCGCCATACACCGTGGCCGACGAGCTGAACACCACCGCGCCCACCTTGTGCGCCTGCAACGCCTTGAGCACACAAAGCAAGCCCCCCATGTTGTTGTGCAAATAATCCAAAGGAATCTCCGTAGACTCCCCCACGGCTTTGAGCGCGGCAAAATGGATACACGCATCGACAGGGTTTTTGCCTAGCCAGGCCGACAAAGCCGCCTCGTCGCGCACATCAAGCGTCGCATGCACAAAGCGCGCGGCATGCGCCCCAGCGAGCTTTTTCACCCGCTCATACACCACCGCGGAGCTGTTGCAATGGTTGTCCACTCCCACCACGCTGTAGCCCGCTTCGAGCAGGGCAAGTGTGGTGTGGGAGCCGATGTAGCCGGCAGCGCCGGTGACTAATATGGTATTTGTCATGGAATTAAGAGTCTCGTGGCAAAGTGTTCATTTTTCTCTGGATGATCGCTCATGCTCTGCGCTGCTGGCTTTCACTATTTGCGCTACTGAGGCGAATTTATCTTTGTGCGCGACTGCTAGGTAGTTTAATTTATTCATCACGGACGCACAAGACAGGCGATCTACCAAACACAATGCGCGGTAGTACTTCGCGGCTTGACTGGGTTGATCATCAAGTGCTAAAAAAACTGCTTGCTTTTCTAAGATGGAACTGCTGTTAAATTGCCCTGCCACGCGCCTGCCTAGTTCAATTTTTTCTGGCAAGCGATTGTCATCATACGAAAGCCCTACATACACATACAAGTCTGTGATGGCAGAAAAACCAACATAGCTGGTTGCCGCACTGCTGCGACGGCGCAGATCGTCCGACATGGGTTTGCCCGAGAATACCTCCGCGCCAATGTCTAGTACCTGAAAGTACGCATAACTAGAACACAACAAAGCCGCTAATACGGCACCCACCACACCGCCTACAACAAGCCCATGTCGCGATTGCGTATCTGTGTCTGCTACTGAGGATCTGTATTCACCAGTGGTTGCGCCACTTAAGCATGCAACGAAAGGCAATAAAAAAAATGCATGCCAAAGCGGAAATTCGCTGCAAGAATAAATCAAAGTTATACCGCAAAGCGCGGTGCAAAATCCAGACAAACGCGTGGTGCGAGTTTTGAGTGCTTTACGTGCAGCGTTTGCTGCTGGCACTAAGCACAGCAATCCCAATAGGCCTAGCTCCGCTGCAATGTGAGAAATAAAAAAATGGGAATCATTGCTATAAGATGGCCACGATGCTTGCTCCACCATTTGTAGCCCGTGGTGCGAGAAACTCCCCCAGCCTTGCCCAAGCAAGGGGCGCTGTATCCACATATTCCACGCTTGAGTCTGTAGCCATGCTCTGGGCAATGATCCATGGCTTTGCATGCGTTCAATCGCGTTTTCGAAGTGTGGCCCCGCGCTCCAAGCCGACATAACAACTATCCAAATGGTGTACCAAACAGCGTAGATTGCCAACCGCTTGGCAAATAGTTGTAAAACGGCTCGCGCTGAGCCGTTTCGCAGCAAGTCAACACAGCAGATTGCTACAGCCCCAAGTACTAAGCCAAGGCGGCTGCCGCACAAAACAATGCCCAGCACAGGCAGACCTAATACTAGCGCGTATACAAGCTTGAAGGGAACTTTGCTCCAAATCGCCATCAAACCCAATATTCCCAAACAATGTATATAGTTCGCTTGGTTCCTTTGCGCCACGTTGCCGTGCGGCTGCGCTCCGTCTGGCAAGGGCATCACCCAAGAATAGCTGATGTCAGCCCCAATTAGCTGCAGCAGCTGCAGATACAGCGTTGCAAAACTTCCAACTATGCAAGCGTAGCTAAGTATTTTTTCAATCTGCAGGCGCTGTACAAGATTTGCATTTTGAATAGCCAAAGACAGCAAAAAAGCCGCAAATAACGCGGCAATCGGCTGTAGCAGGTAATCTACGTAAACGATGCCATTGAGGCTGGGCTGCAGGCATACCACCACCAATAAGAGCAGCCAAGTCCAGGTTACCCCATTGGGCTTAGGCAAAGATTTTTTCGAGCACACGAAATACCCGCACATTGCAGCGAGCAGGGCACCGACCGCCCAAGCATTCGCCCAGTACGATGGCCACGGCGTATAGCGAAATGGCATCAAAATTCCGCCTAAAAATCCGATGCTTAGGCCGACACCTATTAAGCGATACACCCAGTATTCACGGTACATTTTCAGTGCTTACTCAACAAAAAAGCCGACACAGTCGGCTCTTTTGTTCATTAGGTAATCGATTTATCGGCAAGTAGAAGGCCTGTACTTCCCGTCTACAGTACCCGTGCTACATGTCCAATTGATAGCACCGGCGCTAGATGTAGGTACCAATATAATTGTGGCATCGTCAGTAACTAAGGCGTTGTATGTAATTGTGATTGCGCCGCTTGTGCCAACAGCAACGCTCTTAACAGCATTGCCTTTTACGTCAGTTGAGGCGGCCAAACCTATGGATGCATTGGTAGAGGGCCAAATGCTCTGAGACGATACATATTCTGCAACCCCCAATTTGGCGGCACTTGCCAAACCCAAGCCTTCGGTGACGCGTGCACGCTTGGTGTAGTCTTGGTACGCTGGCAAAGCCACCGCAGCCAAAATACCGATGATCGCCACGACAATCATCAACTCAATCAGGGTAAAACCCTTTTGCAAAGCACGTTTCATTTAAAACTCCTGGATTAAAAATTAAGAGGTAAGTCTCCCGCTTGAGAGGGCAGCAGATTCCGTGCCAAGTACTGTTGGCGCGAATTTGGGGGTTAAGGCCGAAATTTAACGCTTG
>JAYTMT010000309.1:0-5116 GCA_043728315.1 Polaromonas sp.
TTTCGCCATGCGTCGCACGCGGGCCTGCAAGACCGCATGCGGCATCTCTACCCCAACGACGAGGTGCGCAATCAGGAGATGCCGCGCTATGTTGAGCGGCTTGAGTTTGAGATCAATACCATCGTCAACATGGGCTTTCCCGGCTACTTTTTGATCGTGGGGGACTTCATCAACTGGGCCAAGAACAACGGCTGCCCGGTTGGCCCTGGCAGGGGCTCAGGCGCGGGTTCGTTAGTGGCTTATTCACTGAAGATCACAGATCTTGATCCGCTGCATTACGACCTTTTGTTCGAGCGGTTTTTGAACCCCGAGCGGGTTTCCATGCCCGATTTTGACATTGACTTTTGCCAGGCCAACCGCGACCGGGTGATTGATTATGTGAAGTTGAAATACGGCAAAGAAGCGGTCAGCCAGATCGTCACCTTTGGCACGCTGGCCGCGCGCGCTGCGATTCGCGATGTGGGCCGCGTGCTGGACATGAGCTACACCTTTTGCGACGGCATCAGCAAGCTTATTCCCAACAAGCCGGGCACCCACATCACCATCGATGAAGCCATCAAGCAAGAGCCTATTTTGGCCCAGCGCCTAGAAGCCGAAGAAGAGGTGAAAACCCTGCTAGACCTAGCCCGCAAGCTCGAAGGCCTCACCCGCAACGTGGGCATGCACGCGGGCGGCGTGCTGATTGCGCCGGGCAAGCTCACCGACTTTTGCCCGCTGTACCAGCAGCCGGGCAGCGATTCGGCGGTAAGCCAGTTTGACAAAGACGATGTGGAAGCTGCGGGCTTGGTGAAATTTGACTTCTTAGGTCTTGCCACCCTCACGATTGTGGAAATCGCCAAAGACTTCATTGTGGCGCGCCACCCGGGGCAGGCCGATTTTGCCTTTGAAAATATCCCCATCGATGATGCCCACACCTACAAACTGTTTGCCGATGGCCGCACCGAAGCGGTGTTCCAGTTTGAAAGCCGTGGCATGCAGGGCATGCTCAAAGACGCCAAACCCACGCGGCTGGAGGACTTGATTGCACTCAATGCGCTGTACCGCCCGGGCCCCATGGATTTGATACCAAGCTTTGTGGCGCGCAAGCATGGCCGCGAGGAAGTGGAATACCCGCACCCGCTGGTGGCCGACATGCTGGGCGAAACCTACGGCATCATGGTCTACCAAGAGCAGGTGATGCTGACTGCGCAAATTTTGGGCGGCTACACGCTGGGCGGCGCTGATTTGCTGCGCCGCGCCATGGGCAAAAAGAAGGTGGAAGAAATGGCCGAGCACCGCGCGATATTTCGCGACGGCGCTGCCAAAAACGGCATCATTGAGCCCAAGGCCAATGAAATTTTTGACCTGATGGAAAAGTTTGCGGGCTACGGATTCAACAAATCCCACGCTGCCGCTTACTCGCTCTTGGCCTACCACACCGGCTGGCTCAAGGTGCATTACACGGCCGAGTTTTACTGTGCCAACATGACGGTGGAGATGGACAACACCGACAAGCTCAAGATGTTGTTTGAAGATGCCCAAAAGAATTTTGGTATGACTTTTGAGCCGCCCGATGTCAATCGCGGCCGCTACCGCTTTGAGCCGGTGACTGATACGGTGATCAGATATGGGCTGGGAGCGGTTAAAGGCAGCGGCCAACAAGCTATAGAAGCGATAGTGGCCGCGCGCGAAGAAGGCGGCGCATTCACCAGCTTGTTTGACTTTTGTACCCGCATCGACCGCAGCCGCGTCAACAAGCGCTGCATGGAAGCGCTGATTAAAGCAGGCGCTTTTGACAGCTTGCAGCTTAACCGCGCATCGCTCATGGCATCACTGCCCATGGCAGTGGAGTATGCCGATGCGCAAGCTGCCAATGCCAACCAAGGCGGCCTGTTTGACATGGGGGACGACCATGGCTCAAGCACCCAGGAGCCCGAGCTAATTGCGGCCACACCATGGGGCGTGAAGGAGCGGCTCACGCTGGAGAAAACAGCGGTGGGCTTTTATTTGTCGGGCCATTTGTTTGACGAGGTGGCCCACGAGGTGCGCCGCTTTGTCAAAACCACGATTGACAGCGTCTTGTCCTCGCAAGGCGACACGCGTGGCCAAGCCACCTTTGTGGGCATCATTGGTGACTTGCGGGTGATCAATGGGCAGCGCGGCAAGCTGGCTATTTTTAAACTCGACGACAAAAGCGGAGTGCTCGAAGCCACAGCGGATGAGTCTTTGATCAACGCCAACCGCAACCTGCTCAAAGACGATGAGCTCATTATCGCCACAGGCAAGCTCCAGCCAGACCGCTTCTCGGGCGGCCTGCGCTTCACGGTGAACCAAGTATGGGATTTGCCAGCCGCGCGCTGCCGCTTTGGCAAATACCTGCGGGTGGGAGTGAACGGCAAAGCACCCGATGTGGCACGCATGCTGCGCGATTTTCCTGCGCAAAAGCTGCAAACCCAAGAGGGCGAGGTGCAGCGCGGGCTGGGTGTGCGCTTTGCGCTGCAGCGCACGGGGCAAGATTTGGATGGCGACCCGATCACCGCCGTGGCCGAACTGCATTTGGGCGAAGCCGCCAAGTTTTTCCCATCAGATGCCGCGCTTGCCAGCTGGATGGTGCAGGCGCAGGCCGATGGTGGGGCGGCGCAGATTGTGTACGAGTGAAAGTCACGTGGTGTAAAAATAACCCATCCGTTCACCCTGAGCTTGTCGAAGGGTTCATACTGATTTGGCTTTTGTAGAGTCTGCGACCACGCCAGTGCGCTGCCTGCTTGGCATCCAGAGTGTCGGCCCGCTTCGCGGGAAGCATCTCCAGTACTCGCTTTTTGGGGAGTGTTCATAACTCGGGCTTCGCCCTCAAACAGATGAACACTCTGATCCCAAAAAGCTCCGTGCTTCGAGCCCGCCCCTATGTATGCCAAGCAGGCAGCACACTGGCGCGGTCGCAGGCTGACGGGTCATTTGGGCAGCATTTCGCGCTTAGATTTGCACTTTTCATGAAAAATAGTGGCAATGTCAGCGTCATATGGTCATAGTATGCTATGAAAAAAGATGCAATCAGTGCTCAGTGCTCAGCACCCGCACCCAGTTTTATATCCTGCGCCGTGGTCAGCGCGCATTCAAGCGCTAAGCGCACCCCGCGCACCATCTCCTCTAGCGGCATGCAGGGCTGGCCTAGATTCGCGCCCACGCACTGCTCGGGCGCAAACGGTATATGCACAAAGCCGCCGCGCACTGGCGCGCCACCCGCACTGCCATACGCCTTGCCCCGCAGCGCGTGCATCAGCGCGTAAAACACGTGGTTGCACACAAAAGTACCCGCTGTTTGCGATACCTCAGCGGCTATGCCCGCCTGCTGCAGCGCCAAGGCCATGGCTTTGATGGGCAGGGTGCTCCAGTAGGCCGCAGGCCCCTTGGCGCGCACGGGGCAGTCTATGGGCTGGTAGCCTGCGTTGTCGGCTATTCGGGCATCGTCGATGTTGATGGCGATGCGCTCTAGGCTAATGGCGCTGCGCCCGCCCGCTTGGCCCAAGCACAGCACCAGAGTGGGGCGGTGCTTGCGCAGCAGGGCTTTGAGCAGATCGGCGCTGCTGCCAAAGCAGGTGGGCAGCTGCGCTGCCACCACCACATGCCTAGCCACCCGCTTGCCGTGCAATGCGCGTGCCACTTGCCAACTGGGGTTGACACTTTCTCCGCCAAAAGGCTCAAAGCCAGTCACGAGTATGCAGGCCGCTGGTGTGGGAGATTGCTTTGGAGGCATATTTATAGAAAATTATGGCAATGTCAGCGTTAAATGGTCATAGTTCGCTATTAAATAAATAGTTAACTAATTTTTACTAACCAACGTATGCGCCATCGCCAGCGCTGTCTTCATGCTCGCGGGGTCGGCTAAGCCTTGCCCTGCTATGTCAAATGCCGTGCCATGGTCGGGGCTGGTGCGCACGTAGGGCAGGCCTGCGGTGATGTTCACGCCGTCTTCTACGCCCAGCAGTTTGACCGGAATCAGGCCTTGGTCGTGGTATTGGGCGACCACGATGTCGTAGCGGCCGCGCCGCGCGTGCATGAACACGGTGTCGCCCGGGTGCGGGCCTGTGGCATCTATGCCTTCGGCGCGGGCTTGGGCAATGGCGGGTGCGATGGTGTCAATGTCTTCGCGGCCAAATAAGCCGCCTTCGCCTGCGTGCGGGTTGAGCCCCGCCACCGCTATGCGCGGCGCGGCTATGCCAAAGCTTTGCAGGGTGCGGTGTGTCAGCCTTATGATGCGTAGCTCTAGTGCTATGGAAAGCCTTGCAACGGCTTCTACTACAGAGCAATGCACGGTAACTAATATGGTGCGCAAAAGCGGGTTGGCCAAGACCATGGCGTAATCGTCTACACCCGAAAAATGCGCCAGCATTTCGGTGTGTCCGGGAAAAGGCACGCCCGCTGCGTGCAGGGCTTCTTTGTGGATCGGCGCGGTGCATATGCCGCTGATCTGGCCTGCGTTGGCCCAAGCGATGGCTTGTTTGATCGCATCAAAAGCAGCCTGCCCCGCGCGCGCGTCGATCTGTCCCATTGCTAAATCAGCGGGCAGGGCGCTCACCGCCACCACGTCTAAGCAGCCCGCTTGGGGCTTGAAATCAGCGGGCGAAGCAATCGCGCGCACGCGCACGGGCTTTGCCCACTGTGCGCAGGCGCGCTGCATGGCCTGCAGGTCGCCCACCACAAAGGCGGGGTTTTGCGCTATGAAGGCTGCGTTGGCAAATGTTTTGGCAATGATTTCAGGCCCAATGCCAGCGGCATCACCCATGGTAATGGCTATGGGGCGCAGGGCCTTGGGCTGTGTGGCGGCTGTTGGTGCAGAGGTTGGCATATAGTGCCATTATGCGCACTTTATGCGGGTGTTTTCCGGCTTGGTCACAGGCTGTCGCTTTGCTCGCGCATGTTTCGTTCTTGGGTGGTCACTTCTGAGGCTACAGGGCTCTGTGCCGATGCATGTTTCGTTCTTTGGTACTCACTTCTGCGGCTAAGCGAGTGCTGTGCCAACGCGCAAACGGATCGCTGGCCCCTTCGGGGTAGCTTGTTTTTTAGGGCACATGGGGGGAATCGGGCAAACTCGGGCTGCGCCCTCAAACAGCGCCCGATTCTGATCCCCCATGTGCCC
>JAYTMT010000310.1:0-8341 GCA_043728315.1 Polaromonas sp.
CACGGGGTTGCCAATGATGTCTTTGCCCAAGCCCATGGTCAACATAGACTTGGCTTCGTTGTAAACCTGCGAGCCCAAAATTTCTGACAATCGGATCGATTGGCGCTTGGCATTGGGCAGCTCCAATGCCATGTAGTTTTTACCGGGAATGGTTTCCACCACCCTGATCGACACCAAAGACAGCGAACGCGCCAAATCTTTGGCCAAGCCGACAATTTGCGAACCCTTGACACCTGTGGCAGGCTCAATTTCATAGCGGGTAATCACAGGGCCGGGTGATGCCAACACCACGCGCACTTCTACGCCAAAATCTTTGAGTTTTTTCTCAATCATGCGGCTGGTCATTTCCAGCGTTTCGGGCGATACCGTTTCTTGCCTGCCCTGCGGGCCATCGAGCAAATCTACCTGTGGCAGCTTGCTGTCGGGCATCTCAACGAAAAGCGGTTTTTGCCTCTCTTTGGCCACCCGTTCGCTGCGTGGCACCTCCACTACCGCTGGCTCTATCACCATGGGTGCAATGTGCAGCTCCTCGATTTCTTCGCGCTGCACATGCACCACTTTTTCGCGCTCCCGCGCTGCCTGCTCGCCCACCGCCATGTCTTGCGCCAACTCTATCTTCTCGCGCCGCGCCTCCACCAAGCCCATCAGCCACGCGCCCAAGCGCTCAGCCACGCGCGCCCAAGAAAAGCCAAAAGCCCACGCAGTGCCCAGCACCACCATCACGATACCCAGCAAGCCAGAGCCGGTAAAGCCCAGCCACTTGGCCGCAAATGGCCCTGCCAGATAACCCAAAACCCCACCGCCGTGGCCGGGCAAGCGGCCTTCAAAACGGTACAGGCGCGTCCACTCCAAAGATGTGCTGGCCAGCAGCAGCACCACCACACCGACCCAAAACAATGCCCGCGTGTAACCCGACTTCACGCCAGCCGAATGGCCAGTCACTGCGCCGTCACTGCCCAAGCGCAGCCAGCTGGCCAGTGCGGCAAGCCATTGCCACAGCCCAATGGCCACACACCACCATACAGAAAAGCCCAGCAAGTAAAAACCAAAATCAGAGATCCAAGCACCAAAGCGACCCGCCCAATTGCGCACGGCCGCTTGCCCCGCCCCCCCGGTGGTGGACCATGCGGCATCCAGTGCAGAGTGGCTGGCCAAGGACAGCAATGCCAAACACAGCAGCACAAAACCGAGCACCAAGGCGCACTCTTGTGCAAAACGGCGCAAGCCGGAAGGCGTGCCGGGCTCGTCAAGCGAGGAGTTAAGGGTATTGAGAGAATAAGTCATGCGTAGCCCAAGTGTAGCTGCGCTACGCTCTGGCAAGGCCAGGTCAGACCATATGAACTAGCGAAATTGGCAACTACGGCATGCAGCGCCAATGCTGGATTGGCTTTATATGGGCCGATGCCTTAGCCCAAAGCGTTCAAACGCTCTTTAATCACCACAGAGCCATTGAGCATTGTTTCAATATAGCCACGGTCTTCAAGGTCTTTCATCACACGGCTGACCATTTCGCGGGACGCGCCCACCATTTTGGCCAAGTCTTGGCGCGAGACTTTGTCGCGTATGGTGGTGCGGCCTTGGTCGTCGGTGTGCGCCGCCTCAATCAAGCTGCGTGCCACGCGGCCATACACATCCATGAGCGCCAGTGATTCGATTTTGCGGTCGGCGCTGCGCAGGCGTTGCACGAGATTTTTCATCACCGTGTAGGCCATCGAGCTGTTTTCGGGCAAGCAGCGGGCAAAATCCGTGCGGCCAAGCATCAGCACATCGGTTTGCACCTCGGCGCGCACCGAGGCCGAGTGCGGCTCGTTGTCTATCAGGCTCATTTCCCCAATGTAATCACCGGGATTCATATTGGCTAAAATCACCTCTCGGCCGCGCGCATCGGCAGTGACCACACGGGCTCTGCCAGTCAAAATAATGAACAGCGCATTCGATTTTTTGCCCTGCTCCACAATGGTTTCGCCGCGTTTGAAGCGCCGCTTGATCACCGCCTGTGCCACGCTCTCTCCTTGGGCAGCATTCAGCATAGAAAACAAGGGAACTCTGCGAATGAGCTCTAAATTGGAAAGCATGGACATATTAATTTCTCCTCGTGGCCTCAATAATACAGCCTTTGGCACAGCTTGTTTCTACAATCACCAAAGCAAGCAATGCTGTAGCTTTTCAGCTTAGCACTTGAAGTTGCTGCAATAACCCCGAAATGTAACCAAGTTAGTGGCATTGCGCCAGTGTATTTATCTATATTAGCATCAGGAAAACCCATGAAACACGCAAAAGTTCTCATTCTAGGCTCAGGTCCTGCCGGGTACAGCGCTGCTGTGTATGCCGCCCGCGCCAATCTCAAACCTGTGTTGATTACCGGTATGGCCCAAGGCGGCCAACTCATGACCACCACCGATGTGGACAATTGGCCTGCCGACGTCGACGGCGTGCAAGGCCCCGAGCTGATGCAGCGCTTTGAAGCCCATGCCAAGCGCTTTAACACCGAAATCATTTTTGACCACATCAGCTCGGTAGACTTTTCTAAGCGCCCATTCACCCTCAAGGGTGACAGCGGCGAATACAGCTGCGATGCCTTGATTTTGGCCACAGGCGCGTCTGCCAAATACCTTGGCCTGCCCTCCGAAGAAGCCTTCATGGGCCGCGGCGTGAGCGGATGTGCCACCTGCGATGGTTTTTTCTACCGCGACCAAGTGTGCTGCGTGGTGGGCGGGGGCAACACAGCGGTGGAAGAGGCGCTGTATTTGAGCAATATCGCTTCCAAGGTGTATTTAATCCACCGCCGTGACACCTTCAAAGCCGAGGCTATTTTGATCGACAAAGTAATGGCCAAAGTGGCCGCAGGCAAGATCGAACTCAAAACCTTTGCCACACTAGACGAAGTGCTGGGCGACAAGAGCGGTGTGACTGGCGTGCGCCTGAAAAGCACCAAAACCGGCGCCACCGAAGACTTGGCGCTCACGGGCTGCTTCATCGCAATAGGCCATGCGCCCAATACCGATATTTTCCAAGGCCAACTGGACATGAAAGACGGCTACATCGTCACCCAATCAGGCCTTAAAGGCATGGCCACCATGACCAGTGTGCCGGGCGTGTTTGCCGCAGGCGATGTGCAAGACCATGTGTACCGCCAAGCGATCACCAGCGCAGGCACAGGCTGCATGGCCGCGCTGGATGCGCAGCGCTTTTTGGAGCAGCAAGCCACTTAGAACGCGCGATTGAAGCCTTTGCAAAGGGCAATTGAGGGCTACGCAAGCCAAATAACAAGCTCCGCCCACTCAAAAAAGACTATAATCGTGGGCTTGGCTCAATTCTTATGGATTGGGTCAATTTAGACCGCTTGCTGCGCCTGATGGAAATCGGCAGCAGAGCGAGGTGCGGCGACAAGCCGTTAAATAGACCAGGAGTGCACTATGGCACGCGTATGTGAAGTCACGGGCAAAGGCCCTATGGTGGGTAACAATGTTTCCCACGCCAACAACAAAACCAAGCGCCGCTTTATGCCCAACTTGCAATACCGCAAGTTTTGGGTGGAAGGCGAGAACCGTTGGGTGCGCTTGCGCATCACCAATGCAGGTCTGCGTTTGATCGACAAAAACGGCATTGAGTCCGTGCTCGCTGACATGCGCGCACGCGGCCAAGCTTAAACCTTAGGAGAGCACCATGGCAAAAGGCGGACGCGAAAAAATCAAGCTCGAATCCACAGCGGGTACGGGCCATTTTTACACCACAACCAAAAACAAAAAGACCATGCCCGAGAAGATGGTCATCAGCAAATTTGATCCCAAAGCGCGCAAGCACGTGGATTACAAAGAGATCAAGCTCAAGTAATTGGGTTTTCTCTGTCAAAAAGCCGCTCATTGAGCGGCTTTTTTTATGGGCACAGCGTGTATGTGATTCTTGGCGCTTGAATTGGACGACTACGCAGCCATTACAGTTCGCTTTGAGCGTATGTAGCTAGTGGTTTCTGCGCCCGAGCAGCGTTTGGGCTATCCCGACGCGCCCTCTCAGCGGTGGGTACACCGAAATCGGTCGATCAGGATAGCCCAAACACTGCTCGGGCTATGCTCGCTTTGAGGTTTTAATACCGCAGACACGCTACTCGTAGAGTGTCATTTACTATACTAAACGTAGCGCACTATGACCATATGACGCTGACATTTCCACTATTTTTCATGAAAAGTCCAAATCTAAGCGTGAAACATGGCACAACCATGCTGTTGACGAGGAAGCTGAGCAGTTTTCAAACCGTTCCAAACCACCACCCCGCCCTGCGGCTAAGCGAGCTCTGTGCCAATGCGCAAACAATCAGAGCGCTGGGCTTGTTTTTTCAGGCAAATGGAGGATCAGGAGCGGGCTCTGTTTGAGGGCTTTAGCCCGAGTTAGGCCGCTCCCCTCCATTTGTCTGAAAAAATTTGTCTCCCCGCGAGGCGGGCCAGCGATCCGTTTGCGCGTTGGCACAGCGCTCGCTCAGCCGCAGAAGTGACCAACTCGGCCGAGAACCATTAGACAGGCCCAGACCGAACTCGCCACCAATCCACAGCAAACTAGACAGCGCAAAAAAAGCCCGCAAAACGCGGGCTTTTAGTCAAAGCTTTAGCGAGACTTTATGCATGCGCAGCACGCAAACGCACTGAGAATTGTTGCAAGGCGGCGATACCGCTTTCTTCGGCGCGTTTGCACCATGCGGCCAAATCGGCTGCAAGTTGCTCACGGCTCATGGAGGTGTTGCTCCACATTTGGCGCAGCTCTTCGCGCATGGTGACCATTTTGTCGAGCACAGGGTGGGCAGCGCGGGCGGCGGCTAATTGCGACACTGCGGCGGCTGGCACTTTCTCGGCATCGCGGTGCAGCCAGCGCTTGGCGGTTTGCATCACCGCCACATCGGCACCGCGGGCTTTGAGGCTGGCCAATTCAGCTTGGCAGGCAGCACGCATTTCGCGGGCGTAACCGGCCATGACTTCGTAGCGGTTGGCAATCAAGGCTTCTAGGGTTTTTTCATCGGCCACGGGTTTGATAGCGCCTAACTGCAGCTTGGGTGGTGTCTTTTTAACACGTGCCAAACCGACCATTTCCATAGCGCGGATGTAGCCCCAACCAATATCAAACTCGTAGGGTTTCACAGAGAATTTGGCCGATGTGGGGTAGGTGTGGTGGTTGTTATGCAACTCTTCGCCGCCAATCACAATGCCCCAAGGCGAGATGTTGGTGGATGCATCTGGCGCTTCAAAATTGCGGTAGCCCCAGTAGTGGCCAATGCCATTGATGATGCCCGCTGCGGTAACTGGTATCCAAGCCATTTGCACGGCCCACACGGCCAGACCAGCGGCACCAAAGAGCGCAATGTTGATGATCAACATCAAACCCACGCCTTGCCAGCTGTAGCGGGTGTAGAGGTTGCGCTCAATCCAATCGGTGGGGCAGCCTTGGCTGAATTTGGCAATGGTTTCTAGGTTTTTGGACTCAGCGCGGTACAGCTCAGCACCTTCAAAAAACACTTTTTTGATTCCGTGGGCCTGCGGGCTGTGCGGGTCGTCAATGGTTTCGCACTTGGCGTGGTGCTTGCGGTGAATCGACACCCATTCTTTGGTGACTTGGCCCGTGCCCAGCCAGAGCCAAAAGCGGAAAAAATGCGATGGAATGGCATGCAAGTCCATGGCGCGGTGCGCTTGGTGGCGGTGCAAATATATCGTCACGCTTGCAATGGTGATGTGGGTGGTAAACAGCGCATACAGCACAATTTGCCACCAAGCCAGACTCCACAGGCCATGCGCCATCCACTGCAAAAGCGCGTCGTGAACAGCGGATAAAAACGGCCAGTTGGTAAAGAGCATGTGTGGTCCTCAAAAAATTAGACTGTGCGCACTAAAACGCAGTAAATTGTCTCCAAGATGTATTGTACTCTTTGCGACAGAATGTAAATGCGCTACGGGTATTGCCAATTTAAGCAGCATTGCGCTGCCACACCGAGGCAAAAAAGCCGTCGGTGCCGTGGCGGTGCGGCCACAGGCGCAGATTGGGGCCTGCGCACAGGCTCTCTGCTTGGGGCACTTTGAGCTCGGTCAAAATGTCAAGCACTGGTATCTGGCTGAATTCGGGATGGGCAGCGCTGAATGCATCGGCAATGCCTTCGTTTTCCTCGGGCAATAGGCTGCAGGTGGCATAGACCAAGCGGCCGCCGGGTTTTAAGAGCCGGGCGGCGCTCTCTAGGATGGCTTTTTGTTTGACTACGAGCTCCAGGACGGTTTGCGGGCTTTGCCGCCATTTCATGTCTGGATTGCGCCGCAGCGTGCCCAAACCTGAGCAAGGCGCGTCCACAATCACGCGGTCGATTTTGCCCGACAGCCGTTTGACGCGCTCATCGCGCTCGTGGGCTATCGCCGCTTGGTGCACGTTTTGCAGGCCGCTGCGGGCTAGGCGTGATTTCATGGATTCGAGGCGGTGGGCCGAGGTGTCAAAGGCGTATAAGCGGCCCGTGCCGCGCATGGCCGCGCCAATGGCCAGCGTTTTGCCGCCAGCGCCTGCACAAAAATCCACCACCATCTCACCGCGCTTGGCATCCAAGATCAAAGCCAGAAGCTGCGAGCCTTCGTCTTGCACTTCTACTTCGCCGTTGATGAAGGCTTCGGTTTTGTTGATCAGCGGTTTGCCTTCTAGACGTAGCCCCCAAGGCGAGTAAGTGCATGCTTTATTTTTAATAGCAAGCTTTGACCATATGGCGCTGACATCTTGCGGTTTTTTCTTAAAAGTGTTAACCCGCACGTCCATCGTGGCCGCTTGGTTCAAGCTGGTGGCCAGTGGCCAAAAATCTGCGCCTAGCTGCGCCTTGAGCGTGGTGGCCAGCCACTCTGGCAGGTTGTGGCGGTGCAGATCCAACAGGCCCGAATTGGGCGCCGCGGGGTCGGTGTGGTCGCAGGCATCGAGCCACGCTTTTTCTTGGTCAGACAGCACGATTTTCACAAAATCACGCGGGGCGGCAAAGCCTAGGATGGCCAGCTTGCGCTCGCGCGAGCCCGAGCCCTTGGGCGCGCCGTTGGCAAAAGCTTCAAACAAAAGCTTCTTGCGCAGCACGTTGTAGGTGGTCTCGGCCAGAGTGGCGCGCTCGCGCGGCCCCATGTTTTTGTTGTCACGGAAAAATTTGGATACGACAGAATCTGCGGGATGCTCAAATTTGAGGACTTGTGCCAGCAGGAATGCGCTGGCTTCTAATAGGATTTGTGGATGCATGCCATATTGTCCCACCCTTATGCGAGAAACTGCCTTTTTGTAAGGGTTTTGCCTAGATAGATCGCACACAATCGGTCAACCGAGCGTCTTGCGCCCCGTTATAGTCTTGCCGTCCTGCATCAAAAGCCTCATTGTTACCGATTTGGCTGCGTTGGCAGGTTTTTCTAGAACCATCCATTAGGAGTGCATTTTTATGTTGAAAAAACTGTTTGCTATTTTTGCCATGTTGTACGCAGCCATGGCTTTCGCCGCTGTTGACGTGAACAAGGCCACCGCCGCCGAACTTGACGGCATCAAGGGAATTGGCCCTGCCATCTCCGCCAAAATTGTGGATGAGCGCAAAAAAGGCAACTTCAAAGACTGGAACGACTTCATCACCCGCGTATCGGGTGTGGGCGATGGCAATGCAGCCAAGTTTTCTGCTGCTGGCCTGACAGTTAGCGGCGCGGCATTCAGCGGCGCAGCGGCTGCCCCAGCTAAGAAAGACGACAAGCCAATGGCCAAAGATGCCAAAGACAGCAAACCAGCCGCCAAAGCCGAAGAGAAAAAGGGCGACGCTAAGCCAGCCGCAGCAGCCGCTCCCGCCGCTGCCGCAGCAGCACCAGCGGCCAAAGCCGAAGAGAAAAAAGACCCAAAAGCTGAAGCCAAAATGAAAAAAGAAGCGGATGAAAAGGCCAAGAAAGAAGCCAAAGCAAAGGCCGACGACGAGAAGAAGGCCAAAGCTGATGCGGAGAAGAAAGCCAAAGCCGATGCCGCTGCGAAGAAAGACGCAGATGCCAAAGCAGCTAAAGACGCAAAAATGGCCAAAGATGCCAAGCCAGCCGCCAAAGACGCAAAGGCTGACGCTAAGCCAGCAGAAGCGAAGAAAGAAGAAGCTAAGAAGTAATTCACTTCCTTTCGCTAAAAAGCCCGCCCTGTGCGGGTTTTTTTTGCGCTGTGCGGATTGGGGTGGGGTGGTGCTGGGGTGGTGCTTGGGACGTGCGCCAGTGGGGGTTGGCTAGCGCTCGACTGGCATTAGGCTTGTATTTTTACGGGCGCAGGGCGGTGGTGCTACTTCAGCGCAGCGGCATCAAGGAGGAGGCCGAAGGCCGGGGGACAGCCGCGAAGCTGT
>JAYTMT010000311.1:0-1832 GCA_043728315.1 Polaromonas sp.
AAGCATTGATGACCGTAGACGTGTGGGAACACGCCTACTACATCGACTACCGCAACGCGCGTCCTAAGTTTGTCGAGACATTCTTTTCAAATCTGGTGACCTGGGATTTTGCTGCGAAGAATTTTGCTTAAATCCGCAAGCTAGCTACAACTGAAAAAGCCGACGCATGCGTCGGCTTTTTTTGTAGGTAATGGCCTGTAAAGCTTGTGAATTTAAGTGGGCAGTGCCAGCACCAGCTGCGCCCATTGCGGTGGGCTTTGGCTTAGTACCTGGGTAACTTGTTGCTGACACACAGCCACCAGTGCATGTGTGCCGGGTGCTGCGTCAAAGCTGTCGTACAGCATGGCCACGTCGGCCAAGCGCACAGCTTGCGCTAGCAGCGACAGCGTGCGCGGGTAACGCGCCAGAATGCGGGCCTTGGGCACGCTGTGGCCGCCCTCGCGCACACGCTGCTTTACGCGGGCTACTAACCGCTCGGGCTGGTCTAGCGCCACCACCAATAACACCACCAAAAATCCGCGCGCCTGTGCTTGGGCGATTAAATCTAGTTTGGACGGATGCGAAAACACCGTTTCGCTGACAAAGCTTTTGCCTTGCACCAGCAATTGCGCGCGGCGCGTGTCGGCCCAGTCGCGTGCGGCAGCTGAGCGCTGCGCTGGGTTGGTGATGTCTTGCAGGTGTTTAGCCTCATGCAGGTCGGCGTTGACAAACTCTGCACCCTTGGGGATTTGCCCCGCTTGCTTGAGCGCCAGGTACAGCGTAGATTTGCCAGCGCCGTTGGGCCCGGCCAGTAGATAAAAAACTGGCTGCACTCTTACCCACTCTTGCCATTAAGCCTTAAGCGCTTGCTTAGGGTGCGCGTTTTGCGCAATCACGTGGCGCACGTGCTGGGCCAGTGCACCGCTGGCACTGAACTCGGTAAATTGGGCTACTAGGGCACTAGCTTGGCTAGTCGTGCGGCCGGGCGGTTGGGCCGTAGCGGCTAGGCTTTTGTCGTTTTGCTGGTTTAACGCGTTGGCGGCTTCACGCGTGGTCAGCCCACCGTCTTCTACCGCTTTGCCTAGCAGCGCCCAGTATTCAATTTGCCCTGCAGTCGAGCGGCGCAAGGTTTGCGCGGCTTGCTTGGCCTCGGTTACAAGGGCGCTTGACAATTTGACGGAGCTGAAAGCGGGCAGGGCAGACATACAGATTCCTCATTGAAAGAGCCATATTATCGCATAAGGTGGCAAATTGCGCCACTTGGCTATTTTCAACCGTACGTGCGCTCAAACTCTTGCAAATAGCCCACCAGCGCCTGCACGCCCTCGACAGGCATAGCGTTGTAGATGCTGGCGCGCATGCCGCCTACTACGCGGTGGCCTTTTAGCTGCAACAGCTGGCGCTCGTCAGCACCTTTTAAAAAAGCCGCATTGAGCTTTTCATCGCGCAAAAAGAAAGGTACGTTCATGCGTGATCGGCAGTTTTTGGCGACTTTGGTGACATAAAAATCGCTGGCGTCTAGCGCGCCATACAGCAGCTTGGCTTTAGCAATGTTTTGTGTTTCCATCGCGGCCACACCGCCGCGCGCCTTGAGCCACTGAAATACCAATCCTGCAATGTAGATAGCGTAGGTGGGCGGCGTGTTGTACATCGAATCGCTCTTGGACTGCACAGCGTAGTTAAACACGTCAGGCGTGTACTGCGTGGCTTGGCCAATCAGGTCTTCACGCACGATAACTATGGTCAACCCCGCAGGGCCGATGTTTTTTTGTGCCCCGCCAAACACGAGGCCGAATTTAGAAATGTCTAAAGGCCGCGACAAAATGGTAGATGACACGTCGCCCACCAACGGC
>JAYTMT010000312.1:0-1608 GCA_043728315.1 Polaromonas sp.
CCATGAGCTGGTAGAAAAAGCCAAGGGGCGAAGCAAAATAGTCTGGGTTGCGCAAGAATACCGCTACATGCCGCCCGTGGCCGAGATGATCCGCATCGCCCACGAAGGCGGCGTGGGCACCATGCACCAAGTGGCCATACGCGAGCACCGCGAGCCCTTCTACCCCAAAGTGGGCGACTGGAATCGATTCAGCGCCAACACTGGCGGCACGCTGGTGGAGAAATGCTGCCATTATTTCAACCTGATGGAGCTGATTTTGCAAGAGCGGGCAGTGCGCGTGTTTGCCTCTGGTGGCCAGCGGGTGAACCATTTGGACGAATCCTACGGCGGGAAAACGCCCGATATTCTAGACAGCGCATTTGTGATTGTGGAATACGCCAGCGGCGCGCGCGCCAGCCTTGATTTGTGCATGTTTGCCGAGAACTCCACCGACAACGAGCACATTGTGATTGTGGGGGCCGATGGCAAGCTCGAATCTTTGATTCCTAGTTTGGTGCTGCGCCATGGCAGGCGCGAGGACTGGGGCGCTCGCAAGGTGTGGGGCGAGGCATCGGGCACAGGCCGCGGCGTGTCCACGCGCCGCGTGTGGGATACCAATATCCGCTACGCAGGCCAGCATTTTGGTGCATCCTTTATTGAGCACCAGCGCTTTGCCAAAGCGGTGCGGGGTGGCACAGCGCCCGAGGTGGATTTGGCCGAGGGCATGCGCAGCGTGGCCGTGGGCGTGGCGGCGCACCGCAGCATTGCCACGGGTTTGCCGGTGTTGCTGGCCGATGTGTTGCCCGCTGGATACGCTTAAACCCGCTAGATTTTTTCACAGCAGCAGCCCAGATTAGCACCCAGACTGCGTGAAATTTGCTACGCTCAGGGCATGACTCCACTTCTACTCCAATCGGGTCCACTCACACTCGCGTTGCGCCCCGAAATCGGCGGCTGCGTGGAGGGGTTTTGGTGCGGCGATGTGCCTGTGCTGCGCAGTGCAACAGCGGGCAGCCTCAAGCACGCGCGCACTTCGGGCAGTTACCCGCTTGTGCCTTTTTCCAACCGCGTGGCCAAGGCCGAGTTGCAATGGAATGGCACGAGCCACCCCTTGGTGAAAAACTTTGCGGGCGAAGAGCATTCCATCCACGGCCTAGGTTTTGAGCGTGCGTGGGAGGTATTGGAGAGCAGCAATAATTTCGCCATGATGAGTCTAGAGCACCGCGCCGACCGCTGGTGGCCCTTTGGCTTTGATGCCTCGCAAACTTTCAAGCTTGGCCCAGATCGGCTGGACGTGAGCCTGAACATCACCAACCAGTCGCCCAGCGCCGCACCCGTGGGGCTGGGCTGGCATCCGTATTTTGTCAAGCGCGCGCGCAGCCGCATCTCTTTTGCAGCTACTGGCCGCTGGGAGATGAGCGCGGATAAGTTGCCCACAGCGCGCACGGCGGTGTCGGGCTTGGACGCTGATGCCGCGTTTTTAGACGTGGACCACTGCTTTGACGGCTGGAGCGGCACGGCGCATTTGCGCGACGAGCTGCTGCACGTCACACTGGGCTCCAGCTTGGCGCGCTTGGTGGTGTTTACCAATGACCAAAAAGACTTCATTGCCGTAGAGCCCGTGAGCCA
>JAYTMT010000313.1:0-1863 GCA_043728315.1 Polaromonas sp.
TCAGCCTTGAAAAAGGCGATGAAATCTTCTTAACCGAGTCGCCAGATGGGTTTCGTATCACTCGCAGCGACCCTGTGTTTGAAGCGCAAATGGCGATTGCACGGGAGGTGATGAAGGAAAACCGCGCCGTTTTACGTGAGCTGGCGAAATGATTTGGATTTGGCTGAATTCGGCGGTCGTCATCGCCGTGCATGAAGCGCAACTGGCTGAACACGGATGGGGTACGGGTGTTCGCGACCAAAATTTACTAGCTTCAGCCTTGTCGCGCCCACAAAACCTAGCTGCTGATGGCAAACCTGATGTTTCTGATTTGGCTGCAGCCTACGGTTTCGGCATCTCAAGGAACCACGCTTTTATCGATGGCAACAAGCGCACAGGCTTCGTCGCGGCTGTCATGTTTTTGCGGTTGAATGGCTACAGCCATGTCGCTGACGATGCCAGCAAAGTGCTCACCATGCTGGCCGTAGCCGCTGGCGACATTTCTGAGGCTGAGTTTGCAGCGTGGATTCGCCAGTTTGCGGTGAAAAAGGCTTAGTTTGCCTCTAAAATATGTCTCTAGCCGGCGTATTTATTTCCTAATCAGCTATTAAATATATAGCATTATAACTATCCCTGCAGCGCCTTCGGGCTACGCACATACCCAAACCGCTTAGGCAAATCTGCGGCCAGCATCTCCTGCGGTACCCACAAACCTTGCTCGATGGCGTCTGCCGCGTACAGCATGTCTGCGGTGTGGACGAGGCCGAAGCCGGCGGCGGACTCTAGGTACAAACGCCCGTGTTCGTCGATGACGCAGCGCTGCAATCGTGCGGGCTCGCCAGTGTGGGCGGTAACTTCAAAGTTAGCGCTAACTCTCCAGACAAGCGGTGTGGCTTCTAGCTCGACGTAGACGCGCTGGGGGCCGTTTTGGAAGAACCATTGGCCTTTGGCTTCGCTTTGAGAGCTGTCATCACTCAAATAATTGCGGTTGATGAAGTCGATGAGCTTTTCGTGCTTTAACATCGAGCCCTTGGCTTGGGTGAACGTGCCTTGCGCCTGCACGCGGTCGTCACGCATGTACCAGTTGCCGCGCGCGTCTAAGCCCAGCCAGCCGTAGCAGTGCGGCACGTTGGGCCACTTAGCCATGGCTTGCTTGACGATATCATCCATCTGTAAATTATCGCTTTAAATCTTGTTTTAAGTCGGCAAATGCGTTTCCAGCCAGCCCGATACGGCCTCTGGCATGGCCATCACCTCTGCGGGAAACTTGCCTTTGGGAAAGCCCACATGCCCGCCCTGCGCGGTGTGCCACAGGGTGACGCTTTTGCTGACCTCAAAGGGTTTGGGTAATGACCACGCAGGGATAAACGGGTCGTTCACCGCGTTCAGCGCCAATGCGGGTAGCTGGATGCAGTGCATGTGCGGCTTGGCGGAGGCGCGCAGCCAGTAATCTTCGGTGTTTTTGAAGCCGTGCACGGGGGCGGTGAAAATGTTGTCGAACTCGTACAAATTACGGCTGGCTTGCAGCGCTTTGGCGTCAAACAAGCCGGGGTTCAGCGCCAAACGTGCCAGCGCTTTGGGTTTCATGCTGTTTAAAAACATGCGGGTGTAAACCAAACGGTTGAAGCCTTGGCCAATGGCGACACCACTGGCGGCTAAATCCAAGGGCGAGCAGACGGATGCCACGGCTTCAACGGTTTGAGCCGCTGTACTGCCCGCTTCTTGCGCCCAGCGCATCAAGGCGTTGCCGCCCAAGGAGATGCCAACGGCCAGCAGTGCGCCACCACCGGCTAAAACGTGTGCGGCTTTGAGCTTGGACAGCATCCAGCCGATTTCCTCATAATCGCCCGAGTGGTAGGCGCGGGGTGCGCGGTTGATTTCGCC
>JAYTMT010000314.1:0-6204 GCA_043728315.1 Polaromonas sp.
GCTAGCCACGCTACGTTTTTAGTAGCTGCTTGCGCCCGTATCAATTGGGCTTGAGCCTTAAATACCTCTACAAATTCACGTCCGATGATCTTACGCTTGGCTTCTGGCTCGCTTACGCCTTTGAGGTGACCGAGGAACTGCGCCTCTGCATCAACCCGAATGACTTTGGCGTGCAGCTTGCCGACAAACATCTCCATCACCATGTCGCCTTCGTTCAATCTCAACAGGCCGTGGTCAACAAACACGCAGGTGAGTTGGTCGCCAATGGCGCGGTGGATCAGGGCAGCCGCCACCGACGAGTCCACACCGCCGGACAGGCCCAGAATCACTTCTTCGTCGCCCACCTGCTCGCGGATGTTGGCCACGGCTTCGGCAATGTAGTCGCCCATGATCCAGTCAGGGCGTGTGCCGCAGATGTCCAGCACAAAACGGTTCAGCAAGGCCTGGCCCTGCGTGGTGTGGGTGACCTCGGGGTGGAACTGCACCGCATAAAACTTGCGCGCTTCGTCCGCCATGCCCGCAATCGGGCAACTCGGGGTGCTGGCCATCAGCTTGAAGCCCGGCGGCAACTCAGTGACCTTGTCACCATGGCTCATCCACACATTGAGCATGCCTTCGCCTTCGGGCGTGGTGAAGTCAGCGATGTCCTGGAGTAACGCCGTGTGGCCACGCGCGCGCACCGCCGCAGCGCCGAACTCCCGCAGGAGCCCGGTTTCAACCTTGCCACCCAATTGCTGCGCCATGGTCTGCATGCCGTAACAAATACCCAGCACGGGCAAACCCAACTCAAACACAACGGAGGGCGCGCGGTCAGCGGTGTCTTCTGTCACGCTGGCGTGGCTGCCCGACAAGATGATGCCCTTGAGCTGACCGTCTCTGGCGTAGTCACGAATCCACGCGTCACTGACATCACAAGGGTGAACTTCACAAAACACATGCGCATCCCGCACGCGGCGAGCAATCAGCTGGGTGACCTGGGAGCCAAAGTCAAGAATGAGAATTTTTTGGTGTTGCATGAAATAGGCAAGAGAAATAGAAAGCTGAAAAGCAATCGGCCAGATGATCAAATGAAAGATCAGCTGGCCGAGATGAGGTCGATCAGATCAGGTCAGGTTCAGACCATCAGTCAGCGCGGTAGTTGGGCGCTTCCTTGGTAATCTGAACATCATGGACATGGCTTTCACGAATACCGGCACTGGTGATTTCCACAAATTCGGCCTTGTTTTGCATGTCTTCAAGGGTCGCGCAACCGCAGTAACCCATGCTGGCCCGCAAGCCGCCCGCCATCTGGAAAATAATTGACACCATGGAGCCTTTGTAAGGCACGCGGCCCTCAATGCCTTCAGGCACCAGTTTGTCAGCATTGGGGTTGCCAGCGGTGGATTCCTGAAAGTAGCGGTCCGCACTACCTTGCTGCATCGCGCCAATGCTGCCCATGCCGCGGTAGCTCTTGTAGCTGCGGCCTTGGAACAGCACAATCTCGCCCGGCGCTTCCTCGGTGCCCGCAAACATGCCCCCCATCATCACCGTGCTAGCGCCCGCTGCAATGGCCTTGGCAATATCGCCGCTGAAGCGAATACCGCCATCGGCAATCAAGGGCACGCCCGTGCCGCGCAATGCGGTAGCCACCGAGTCAATGGCCATGATTTGCGGCACACCCACACCCGCCACAATGCGCGTGGTGCAAATGCTGCCCGGGCCTATGCCCACCTTCACGGCATCAGCGCCCGCCTCGGCCAGCGCCAGCGCGGCAGCGCCCGTGGCAATGTTGCCGCCCACCACGTCAATGTGCGGGTAATTTTGCTTGACCCAGCGCACACGCTCAATCACACCCTTGCTGTGGCCATGCGCGGTGTCCACCACAATGGCATCCACGCCAGCAGCGGCCAACAGCTCCACCCGCTCTTCTGTGCCCTCGCCCACGCCCACCGCCGCGCCCACGCGCAGCTTGCCTTGGCTGTCGCGCGCGGCATTGGGAAAGCTGGTTTGCTTGGTGATGTCTTTGACGGTAATCAGGCCACGCAACTCAAACTGGTCATTGACGATCAGCACGCGCTCCAGCTTGTGTTTATTGAGCAGCGCCTTGGCCTCGGCCGCGCTTGCACCTTCTTTGATGCAGACCAGCTTGTCGCGAGGGGTCATGATCTGCGCCACAGGCACATCCAGCCGCGTTTCAAAGCGCATATCGCGCCCCGTCACAATGCCCACCACGGAGCCGCCATCGACCACAGGAAAACCGCTGATACCCAGCTGCTCGCTCAGCTCCATCACCGCGCGCACGGTGTGCTGGGGGGTGATCACCACAGGGTCGCGCAAAATACCCGACTCGTGGCGCTTGACCTTGCGCACCTGTGCGGCCTGCTCTTTGGGGCTGAGGTTTTTGTGCACAATGCCCATACCACCCTCTTGCGCCATGGCTATGGCCAGCCGCGCCTCGGTCACGGTGTCCATAGCGGCAGACACCAGTGGCAAGTTGAGCATGATGTTGCGCGAGAAGCGCGTGGCAAGGGAAGTGTCCTTGGGCAGGACTTCTGAGAACGCGGGGACGAGTAAAATGTCGTCAAAAGTGAGCGCTTTGCCGAGGAGGCGCATAGGAGAATCTCCAAAAAGTCGATTATAACTGCGACCCGCAGAACCATAAGTACAAACCCTGATTCATCAAAAACACCCAGCAAAGCAGGCTGTTTTGCCCAACAATGCCCTGCCAAACGCGACGAAAGGCGGTGCGCGGCTGCTCAATGGTGTGCACCAAGGCCGCCGCGCAGTTACACTCATGTGATGAAAAGCCTACTTGCTCCCTTGTTAGCCCGCTCTTTTTTGGTGAGCGCAGCGCTCATGCTCTGCGCCGCAGCAGCGCACGCCCAGTGGCAGTGGATTGGCACAGACGGCCGCAAAATGTTCAGCGACCAAGCGCCCCCAGCCGAGGTGCCCGAAAAGAACATACTCAAACGCCCCGGTGGTGCCAAAGCAGCGCCTGCCACGGCCCCAGCTGCCAGCTCTGCAGCCGCGCCCGCAGTGGCCGCTGCACGCCCAGCAGCCAGCGCACCGCGCGCCAGCGGCAAAGACGCTGAAATTGAGAAAAAGAAAAAAGAAGCCGAGCAACTAGAAGCTGCCAAGAAAAAAGAAGAGGACGAAAAGTTTGCCAAAGCCAAAGCAGACAACTGCGAGCGCGCCAAACGCAGCTTGGCCAATTTAAGCTCAGGCATCCGCATTCAAACGCAAAACGACAAAGGCGAACGCGAGTTCATGTCAGACGCACAGCGCGCCGCAGACAGCGCCCGTGCACAAGATTTGGTCAGCTCAGAATGTAAATAGATGCTCTATTTTTAAGAGCATACTATGACCATTTAACGATGACATTCGGTTAATTTATTCAAAAAAGCATTTGCGCAGTATCTATTTGATCGCTTAACCGATTAAGCTGCAAGCAATTGGCCTTCGAGCGCATTTTGAATAGCGATAGGCGCAAACATAGTACTGGGATAGAGATAACTCTCACCCGACTCATCTACAACGCGAATCATGCCAAGCGCAGATGCTTTCGCATCGTCCTCCACGTTGTATAGCTTGCGTGACTCCAAAGACGCTTCGTAACCCACGTTTTTAATGCAAATCGTCCATTTCATAGCAATTCCTTGATTTTCATTTCAACTTTGCCAACGCCATGCGCTTCATACCAGTGCAGTTCGGCTTGAATTATTTGTGCACTTGATGTCAAAAAATTCGACCAAATCCTTTGCGCTTTTTCCAGTTCTTTCCACCATAGGTGTCAACCAAGCGATGCAACTCGCGAATCCCCGACCCTTCGGCAAATGTCTCTTGCTGCGTAATTTCGCCAGCTAGCGTCCAATCCATGGATTCTCCTCAAATACATCAAGCTTTCTTACTCGCCCAAACCCACAGCGCCGCTCCGCCCAGCACCATCGGCACGCACAGCCACTGGCCCATGCTCATGCCTAGGCTGAGCAAACCCAAGTGCGCATCGGGCTCGCGGAAAAATTCGGCGATGAAACGAAACACACCGTACAAAACTAAAAACGCGGCCGATACTTGACCCGCCGCACGCTCTTTGCGCGCATACAGCCACAGCAATACAAATAGCAGCAGCCCTTCTAAAAGCATTTGGTACAGCTGCGACGGATGGCGCGGCGCAGCGCCTGCGCCTTTGAAAACCATGCCCCAAGGCAACGATGGGTCAGCAAGGCGGCCCCAAAGCTCGCCATTGATGAAGTTGCCAAGGCGGCCCATGAGCAGCCCAGTGGGCACGCAGGGCGCTACAAAATCGGCCACTTGCAAAAGCGGCTTGCCGCGCGAGCGCGCAAACCACATCTCGGCCACTACCACGCCCAACATCCCGCCATGAAAGCTCATGCCGCCCTGCCACACATACAAAATCTCTAGTGGGTGCGCGGCGTAATACGCTGGCTTGTAAAACAAACAATAGCCAATACGCCCGCCCAAAATCACACCCATCACGCCTAAAAACAAAATGTCTTCCACATCGCGCCGGCTCCAAGCTTGCGAGCCGCTCAAAAGCGCATAGGGCGGGTGCTGCAAACGGCGAATACCCAAAAACATAAATAGCCCAAAAGCGGCCAAATACGTCAGGCCATACCAATGGACAGCCAAGGGGCCTAGTTGCAGGGCGATAGGATTGATTTGGGGGTGCATTAACATAAGGCTGATTTTGCCTCAATTTAGCCCTGCCTAGGCTATGGCAGCCGCTTTAAGCGCTCTTGATTGCAAACACAGGGGATGTCAACACAAGTAGCGCCTGCACCGCAAACAAAGCGCTGGCCAGCACCAAGCAGGGCCACGCGCCCCAATAGCTGCCCACCACAGCGGCCAAAAGCGCGCCCACAGGCCGCGCGCCAAAAGCCAACACCGACACCGCCGACACCCGCCCCATCAAGGCAGCAGGCGTGACCTTTTGGCGCAAAGTGGTGGTGCTCACGGTCCAGAGCATGGGTCCGCTGCCCAGCAGAAAAAACCCCACACAGGCCAGCGTCTGCGAAGGCCACCAAGTCAAGCTGGTCAAGGTCAGTGACGAAAGCAAGCCGCACACGGGGCCAATGCCCACCACCCGCCCCAGCGGCAGGGTGCGCAAGGCCCAGCCTGCGGCCAGCGCGCCAGTGACCATGCCAACGCCCGCCCAGCCCATGGCCAGCCCCGTGAAGGCCGCTGACCACTGCATTTGCCCCACAGCAAAGGGCACAAAGGCCGCCACCAAAGCCATCCAAGCGGCATTGAAAATAAGCTGCGTGGCCATGATGGGGCGCAGCAAATGGTGGCCCGCCACAAAGGCAATGCCCTCACGCGCTTGCGCCCAAAACGAAACTGGCGCAGCCGCAGCGGCCGTGGTGGTATTGGTAGCAGCAGGCAACTGAGGCATGGATGCATGCACGCCAGCGCCACTGACCAGACCAAGCCCCGGGCTGCGCAAAAAAGCAAACCAGCCCATAGCCAGCGCCGAAAACAGCGCCGCCACGCCAAAAGCCCATGCAATCTGCCCGCCTTGGGCCAAATAGCCCGCCAGCGTGGGCCCAATCGCAAAGGCGCAGGCGCGTGCCAGCTCAATGCGGGCATTCGCCCCAGCCACCAAAGCGCCGGGCGTGCTGGCCGCCACCAGTGCAGGTGCGGCCACACCAAAGCCCACCGTGCCCATGGCCAACACAAAACTGAGCACAGCCAACACGCGCCAATCGGGCGTGCCCGTGGCCGCCAGCCATGTGATGGCCACCAGCGCAGCAAAGCGCGCGCCCTCGGTCAACAGCAGCAGGCGAGGCCTAGAAATGCGGTCGGCCAGCACACCCAGCGGCATAGCCAAGAGCAAAAATGGCAGGGTTTGGGCAAACAGAATCAAAGCGGTTTTATCCACCGCCGCGCCATAAGACAGCGCCACCAACAGCGGCGCTGTCACCATGGCGATTTGGTCGGCCAACTGGCCAGAGAAATTGCCTGCTGCCAGTTGTATCGGTAGCCGCGTGGCCGCAGCATCGGGAGAATGTTTGGTTTTCATGTGCGCGGCCTTGAGAGGGGTGCGGATTGGTTTGCAAGACGGTGCTCATCTTGCAAACAATTGTAGGCAGCGCAGTACCCACAATTAGCTATTTTCGGACATCCTAATCGCAACGATTAATCGCGTTTTCTCTCTACAGCATTTGTTCTGATGCGCCCGATCAGCGTTTTGGCTCTCCCGCCGCT
>JAYTMT010000315.1:0-6941 GCA_043728315.1 Polaromonas sp.
GCGAGGTGTTGTCATACATGGCCAAGGTGGGCGCAATGTCTAGCAGCAGCATGCGCTGCACCGCCTGCGGGTGGTCAGCGGCCAAACGGTGCGCCACGCGCGCGCCACGGTCGTGCGCCAGCACTTGGAACTGCGTGAAACCTTGGGATTGCATCACCGCCAGCGCGTCCAGCGCCATCTCGCGCTTGGAGTAGGCGGCGTGCACATCGTCAGACTCTGGCCGGCTTGAATCGCCATAGCCACGCAAATCCAGCATCACCACAGGGTGGCGCTTGGCCAGCTCGGGCGCTACCAAATGCCACATGCAGTGGCTTTGCGGATGGCCGTGCAGTAAAAGCAAAGGCGCACCCTGCTCCCTTGTTGCAGCTTTGCCCTTGCCTGTGGCCCAATCAACACCCGGTGCGCTCGCCCAGCAAGCCAGCCGCACACCTGCACGCTGCACTTCAAACGGGCGGAAACTTTTAAACATGCAATGATTGTGCTGGACTTTTTCTCTTAAATCAAGCAATAATTTAGCAATTAATTATTTTCAAAATAGAAACAATAGCATCCCACACCATGGAACGCAGCGATTTAGAACTGGTACTGGCGATTCGCAGCACGGGCAGCCTCACGCAGGCCGCCGCTGGCTTGCGCCTGAGTGCACCAGTGGCCACCAAACGGCTGGCCGCACTCGAGGCGGCACTGGGTGTGAAGCTGTTTTTTCGCACCACACGCCGTGTGGCACCCACCGCAGAGGGCGATCTGCTGTGTGACCACGCCGTGGGGCTGCTGGCGCAGTTTGAGCAGACGCACGAGGCCTTGCGCGAGCTCTCGGGCGAGCCATCGGGTTTGGTCAAGCTAGCGGCTACTTTTGGCTTTGGACGGGCGTGGCTGGGACCGGCTTTGGCTGATTTTTCAAGCCGCTACCCGCGCGTGCAGGTGCAGGTGCAGCTCACCGAGAAATTGCCAGATTTGAGCGCCCAGGGTTTTGACGCTGCAGTGTGGCTGTGGTCGCCCAGCGTGCAGCGCCAAGCCCAGTGGTCAGCACGCAAGCTGGCAGCCAATGCCCGCGTGGTGGTGGCAGCGCCCGCCTATGTGCAAGAGCACGGCGCGCCGCAGCGGATTGCTGATTTGGCGCAGCACCAATGTCTGGTGGTGCGCGAGAGCGATGACCCGCACTATGCGTGGCTGCTGTCCAAGCAAGGCGATGCGTCGGCGCAGCGCGTAGCAGTGCAAGGCGCGCTGTCAAGCAACTCGGGCGAACTGGTGCGCGACTGGTGCATAGCAGGCCGCGGCCTGATGCTGCGCAGCCTGTGGGATGCTGCCCCGCTATTGGCCAGCGGACATTTGGTGCGGGTGCTGCCAGACTGGGCCATGCGCGATGCCGACATCCAATGGTTAGCGCCCTTTCGCGCGCAAGTGCCCACGCGCGTTAAGCTGCTGTCGGATTTTTTGGCTGATCGCTTTGCAGTGGCACCATGGGCAACGGCCTTGGATGCGCAAGACATATAGGCTTTTGAACTACTATTTTTATAGCACAGTATGACCATATGACGCTGACATTGATCTTATTTTCTTTAAAACTCGAAAATAAACCACCCTCAGTATCAACCGGGCCGACTTCTCACCACCAAATACACCCCCAGCGCCGTGAGCGCCGTGCCTGCCACGGTAGTCCATGTGATAGCCTCGTCAAACAGCAGCCACGCCAGCACCGCGGTGCAGGGCGGTACCAGATAGAGCAGCGAGGCCACGGCGGTGGCTGCGCCGCGCTGAATCAGCATGTAGAGCAAGTTGCTGCCACCCAGCGTGAGCACCAAGACCGACCACAGCATAGCGCCTATGAAGGGCGTGTTAAACACCATGGCCTCCTGCTCACGCAGCGCAAAAGGCAGGCTCACCAGTGTGGCGGCCAGCAGCTGCACGGTGTTGGCGCTGCGCACATCACAGGGGGCTACGAAGCGCTTTTGGTAGAGCGCGCCGCCTGTGGTGCACAGCAGCGCAAAGAATGCCAAGAACAGCGTCCAAGCGGTGGCCTCCGCACCCGAGCCCACACCCGAACCCACACCCGTGCCCACACCAGCGCCGGCACCAAACTTGCGCGAGACCACCAATGCCAAACCAGCCAAACCCAGCAGCAAACCCAGCCACTGCGCGCCTCTGATATTCTGCGCGCCACGGCCAGAGACCCACAGCGCGGTGAGCACGGGCTGCAAGCCAATGATGAGCGCCACCAGCGCCGAGCCCATGCCCGCCTTCACCGCCATCCACACGCCGCCCAAGTAGCCCGCATGCATCACCACGCCAACCACCGCCAAATGCAGCCACTGGCTACGCCCCTGCGGCCACACCACGGGTGTAAAAAACGCACGCGCCAAGCCAATCCACACGGCAAAGCACAGCAGCGACAGCGCAAAACGCAGGGTTAAAAAACTGATCGGTGGCGCATGCGGCATGCCGAATTTAGCAGCAATATAGCCAGTGCTCCAAATCAACACGAACATGGCGGGCATGGCGCGCAGCCACTGAGACTCCCAACGCTGCATCGGCTGGGCTATTTGGCGTTGGCGCGGATGTCGGGCAGCGCTTTTTGCAGGTAATACACCATTGACCAGACCGTGAGCACGGCCGCGCCCCATATGAGCCAGATGCCCACCAAGGCGGTATCCACCACGCCAAACAGCATGCCGTCGTAGAGCAAAAACGGAATCGCCACCATTTGCGCGGTGGTTTTGAGCTTGCCAATCATGTGCACCGCCACACTGCGCGATGCACCGATTTGCGCCATCCACTCGCGCAGGGCCGATATAGCTATTTCGCGGCCAATGATGATCAGGGCCACGAACACGTCAACGCGTTTGAGGTAAACCAAGATCAGAAGCGCCGCGCAAACCAAGAATTTATCGGCAACGGGGTCCAAAAACGCCCCAAAAGACGAGGTTTGGTTGAGTTTGCGGGCCAAAAAGCCGTCAAGCCAATCGGTCCAGGCAAACACCACAAACATGATGGTGGCCACCAAATTGGCCGTGCGCATGTCCAAACCCATGTAATACACACCCAATATCAACGGAATCGCGATGATGCGCGACCAGGTAAGGATGGTGGGAATGGTGAAAAACATGCGGCTATTGTGGCACGCTTAAATGACCCGCACCGTATTTACTCGCCTTCGACCAAACTGCGCAGCTGAAACCGCAAAGCGTCGTTGTACAAAAACGTCTCATTGAACTGCCAAGGCTGGGGCAAATTGCCCACAGGGCCAAAGCCACCTGAGCGGCGGATCGCGTCAATGGCCAGCTGCGTGGTCTCGGGCGCTACCTTGGACACCCGCAGTGTGTCTATGAGGCGCACCGAACCATCGGCGTTGAGCATGATTTGCACCACCGGGATACCATGCAGCGGGTCGGGCAGCTTGCCATCAAAGCTGTGCGCAGCATTGGCTTGGGTGATGATGCGGGCCGCCCGCATGCGGTATTGTTGCCATGTAGCCACCAAAGGCAGTGCAGGGGCGCGGGCCGCTGGAGCGGGAGAATTGGCCGCTGGCGCTCGGGGAGCGGCAGGCGCGGCGGGGGCTGAAGGCAATGCAGGCGCTGTAGGCACGGTGGGCACAGGCGCAGGCCGGTACACAGGCATAGGCGAGCTGGCGCAGCCCGCCAGCAGGGCAACTGCAAACCCAGTAAATCCAATAAGTACTATATTTTTAATAGCATGGTATGACCATATGACGCTGACATTGCCAATTTTTTTCATTAATAATCCTCTTAAATGCTCTGCATGAACCATCGGCAGCGGCTTAAACAAGAATGCAGGGCTAAACAGCTTGGCAAGCCGCCCTAGCGCAGCGCCCGGTAAATCTCGCCCGCCAGTGTAGGCGAAATCCCCTCCACACTGAGCAAATCCTGCTCGCTGGCCTCTGCCACGCCGCGAATCCCGCCAAAGCGCTGCAAGAGCTTGGCGCGCCGCTTAGCACCAATGCCTGCAATGTCTTCAAGCTTGCTGCCGCCCGTGCGCACCTTGGCGCGCGCCGCCCGCATGCCGGTGATGGCAAATCGGTGTGCCTCGTCGCGGATTTGCGCCACCAGCATCAGGGCGGCCGAGTCTTTGCCTAGATACACCTTCTCGCGGCCATCGGCAAACACCAGCTCTTCCAGCCCCACCTTGCGCCCCTCGCCTTTTTCCACGCCAATAATCAGGGACAAATCCAAGCCGAGGGCCTCAAACACCGCTTTAGCCATCGACACCTGACCCACCCCGCCATCCACCAGCACGATGTCTGGCATCACAGCCTCGCCTAATTTGACCGCTTCAATCATCTTGGTGTAGCGGCGCGTGAGCACTTGGCGCATAGCGGCGTAATCGTCCCCGCCGGTGATGCCTTCAATGTTGTAGCGGCGGTATTCGCTGCTTTGCATTTTGTGGTGGTGAAACACCACACACGATGCCTGCGTGGCCTCGCCTGCGGTGTGGCTGATGTCAAAGCACTCGATGCGCAGGGTGTCTAGGCTGTCTTCGGGCAAATCCAGCGCTTGGGCCAGTGAGCGGGTGCGCGCCTGTTGCGAGCCCTCTTCTGCCAAGAGCCGCGCCAGCGCAATGTCGGCATTCTTTTGCGCCATGTCTTGCCACACGCGCCGCTGCTCGCGCGGGTTGTGCACAGCGCTTACCTTGATACCCGCCTGCTCGCCCAGCAGGCGTATCAGCTCAGGGTCAACCAGCTCACTGGTAATCAGCGCAGGCGGTATCGGCAGGCCAATATAGTGCTGCGCCAAAAACGCTTCCAACACGGTTTTGGCATCGGCATCGTCCACATGCACCGGAAAATACGGCCTGTCACCCAAATGCCTTCCGCCGCGCACCATGGCCAGATTCACACAGGCTCTGCCGCCCTGCACTTTCACCGCCAATATGTCCACATCTTGGTCGCCGCCCGTGGTTTCCACCGATTGCTGGTGCAGCACCTTAGACAGGGCAGACACTTGGTTGCGCAGCTCAGCGGCCTGCTCAAACTCTAATTTATCAGCATGCGCCATCATGCGCGACTCTAAGCCCGTGAGCACCACCTGCGTTTGCCCACGCAAAAAGCGCTGCGCATCGTTCACGTCGCTGGCGTATTGCTGCGCACTGATATGCCCCACGCAGGGCCCCGAGCAGCGCTTGATTTGGTAGAGCAAACACGGCCGCGTGCGGTTGTTAAAAATGCTGTCTTCGCAGGTGCGCAGCTTAAATACCTTTTGCAACATCTGGATCGACTCTTTCACCGCCCAAGCGCTCGGGTAAGGGCCAAAATAATCATGCCGCTTGTCTACAGCACCCCGGTAATACGCCACCCGAGAAAATGCGCCGCCTGTCGGCTTGTTATCTAGAGGTTTGCCATCCGCAGGTTTGTCATCTGCGGGTTTGTCACCTGTAGGTTTGTCGCCCACGCTTTGCTTAGGCACAGTGATTTTCAAATACGGGTAGCTTTTATCGTCCCGAAACAAAATGTTAAAACGCGGATGCAGCGTTTTAATCAAATTGTTTTCCAAGAGTAGCGCCTCAGCCTCCGAGCGCACCACCGTGGTTTCCATGCGCACTATTCTTGACACCATATGCGCCGTGCGTGTGCCGCCATGGTCTTTTTGGAAATAGCTAGCCACCCGCTTCTTCAAACTCTTGGCCTTGCCCACATACAGCAGGCTGTTCTCCACATCAAAATAGCGGTACACGCCGGGCAGCAGCGGCAGGGCGGCTACTTGGGCTAGTAGCTCGGGGGAATGAGAGGGGGGCGCAGCTTTAAGGTCAGACATCAGGAGTGATTTTATTGCCATGCAAAGTAAAACAAGCGCATCTAGCTACAAGCCGGCATTGAAATCACACGCGAACAAGATGTGGCCAAAGCATTAGACATCGAAGGCTGGTTGCTACAGGTAGCCGCCGGATACAACGTGCTGCCCATGGACGCGGCCGTTTTCAGAGTCTGGGCGCAATTGATGCACCGCAAATCCGACACCATCTACGAAGACGCCATGATAGCCGCCACCGCCAAGGTACACGGCTTGACCGTGGTAACAAGAAACACCGCTGACTTCATTACTTTCGGTGTCCCGCTGCTCAACCCATTTCTAGCCTAACAAGCACTCATTATTTAAGATAAATAGTCGAAATGTCAGCGTAAAAAGGTGATAGTGCGCTACAAAATTAATAGTAAATTGGGCCTTATCTGAGGCTGAATTTGTATTAAAACCCCAGCGTCAGCATAGCCCAAGCAGCGTTTTGGCCATCACGCCGCATGCCCCCGCCACACGGCGCACGTTGTATGCCGCCAAAAATATGTGAATAAAGTCACACAAATTCTGATTAATACCAATTCCCACTGAAAAAAAGAATAAAAAAAGCGCCGAAAACCACGGTTTTCGGTGGTGCAAAATACATCCGAACAATTTATAGTGTCACATTTACACTTCAAACAGTTAGTAAATTTACTGCCGTTTACCAGTCACTACTAATCGTTTCAAAATCCCGTCCACCCGTAAACCCAAAGGAAGACAACCATGACCAATCACCCTCCCCGCGCTGCGGCGCATACTCTGGCCGCTGGCGGACCACAGGTTTGGCTGGGCTGGCTTTGGCGGCTGCTGCTGATTGGGATTGTGCTGGGGGTAATGGGCGGGTGCTCTCGACTGACCTACTCTGGAGACTCAACCCAAACGCCCACGGCCGCAGCTGACGGACAGGTGAAAATGAATGCTTACCGCTTCTCTAACAGAGATGCATACACCAGTTATATCGTGCTTCGCAATCAAGCCGAGCCCACCAAGTTGATAGCTTACAAAGCGTCGATTGCAACACCTTCTATTGACAGTTTGATTTCAACTTCAATTATCAACTGATGTTACGCAGCCCGCAGCGCCTGAAGCTCTGCAAACGCGATTTGCTGGGCTTTCATAAACATTTTGGCGCGCAGCGCAAAGTGATTCAGATGC
>JAYTMT010000316.1:0-11139 GCA_043728315.1 Polaromonas sp.
CGCGCTTGACAATACACTGAAGCTGCTTACCCACCCTCACTTAGCAAAGCACATTTGTGGCCACCCGAATTGTTCCTGCCCTGCTTGTAGCCCTGCTCCTGATTTTTCATGGGCAGCTGTGGTTTGGGCGCGGCAGTTTGGGTAATGTGGCACAAATGCAAAGCAAACTTGATGCTTTATTGGCTAAAAATGCTTCTGCCAAAGCCCTCAACAAACAGCTGGCCGCTGAGGTGCGCGACCTCAAAGAAGGCCTAGAAATGGTGGAAGAAAAAGCGCGCTTTGAGCTTGGCATGGTCAAACCCAATGAAATATTGGTGCAACTCGCACGCTGAATTTCTCAGTAGTTTTCTGCACACACCGGATTGGCGTTATGTTCGCTTCGCTTTTGGCTTTTTTAGCCAGTCCTGCCTTCACCCTATTTGCCAACCCTGCCAGCTGGGCTGAGTTGATTGGAGCGGTGCTGGGTGTGGCCATGGTGCTGTGCAACATACGGCAAATCCATTGGGGCTGGCCGCTGGCTTTTGCCAGCTCTGTCTTGTACTGCGGGGTATTTGCAGGCAGCCAACTGTATGGTGAGGCTGCATTACAGGTGTTCTTTGCAGCCGCTGCACTGTGGGGCTGGGCGCAATGGCTGGGCGGGCGTGGTGGGCTGGGTGGCGATGGCTTGGCACTGCAAGCGCAGCAGCTGAGCCATCGCAGCGCTTTGGTTTACTCAGCGGCTAGCCTGTTGCTGTGGGGCGTTTTGGGTGTATTTTTATACAATTTCACGTCCACCGATGTGCCTTGGTTAGATGGATTTATCACTGCGCTGAGCATTGTGGCCACTGTGCTGCTGGGGCGCAAATACATTGAAAACTGGTTGGTTTGGATGCTGGTCAATGCGGTAAGCGTGGGGCTTTTTGCATACAAGGGGCTGTGGCTCACTTGTGGTTTATACGGCCTATTTTTGCTGATGGCGCTGCTGGGCTGGCAGGCGTGGCGCAAGCAGATGCGAAGCGGCCCTGTACACCTGCTGCCGGTCAAGCACAGTACACAGGCCTAGGTTGTGCTGCCCACCCTAGAAACCACACCAGTTGGCACACCTGTGGCCACACCTGTGTCCACACTTTTAGTCACATTATTAGGCGCTGAGAGCACTGGCAAATCCGCGCTGGCCGCTGCACTCAGCCTGCATTACTGCTCCCAAGGTTTTCGCGCCACCAAGGTGGACGAATACCTGCGCCAGTGGTGCACCGACGCTGCGCGCACGCCACGCCCAGACGAGCAGGCGGGCATTGCACAGGAGCAAACGCTGCGCATAGAAGCGGCAGTACGCGCTTGCACCCCAGACTCCAACGCTGCCAGCTTGCTACCTGCCCTGCCAAGCCATCGCGCTGCAGCACACGCACACGCCATCGTGGTGGCAGACACCAGTGCGCTCATGGTGGCCGTGTACAGCGACTATTTGTTCAATGACCAAAGCTTATACCCCAGCGCGCTGAAAGCGCTGGCTAAGTCAGACCATATTTTGCTGATGGGTTTGGATGTGGCGTGGGTGGCAGATGGCTTGCAACGCGATGGCGGGCATGTGCGCGCACCTGTGGACGCGCTGATTCGTGCGGCTTTGACAGGCGCCCGCTTGCAGTTTTCCACTATTTACGGGCTTGGCGGGCAGCGCTTGCTGCATGCATTGCAGTGCATTAATACTACAAAATTAATAGCGATTAATGACCATATGGCGCTGACATTGCCAGAAAATTCCGTAAAAATGAAGAGCCAAGCATGGAAATGGGTCTGTGACAAATGCTCAGACCCGGTGTGTGAGCACCAGCTGTTCAGCCAGCTTATTGGGGCGCGTCAGGGCCTGCCACCCTAGCCGCAGCGTCTGTGAACACCTGCGCGGCATCCACTGCGTCAAAGCGGTATTGCACGCCGCAAAAATCGCAGCCTACTTCTACGTTGTCGCGCTCAGCCAAAATTGATTCCACCTCGGCCACGCCCAGCTGGCGCAGCATGCCGCCCACGCGAGAGCGGCTACAGGTGCAGGCAAAGCGCGGGGTGCGCGGCTCAAAACGCAGCACTTTTTCCTCCCAAAACAGGCGGTGCAAAATCGTGTCCACGTCTAGCTCCAAGAGCTCTTCGCGCTTGAGGCTGGCGGTGAAAGTGGCAATGCGGTTAAAGGCTTCGTCAATGCCAATGTCATCCTCGCGGGAGCGGCCCAGATTTTTGTCACCCTCTAACGGCAGGCGCTGTATCAAAATGCCTGCGGCCACTTTGTCATTGGCGGCTAGCACCAGCTTGGTGTCTAGCTGCTCAGATTGCAGCATGTAGTGCTCTAGCACTTCGCTTAATTTTTCTAGTTTTTCTCGGCGGTCGCCATGCAGTGACACCACGCCTTGGTAGGGCTGCTGGCCGTTTTGGCGGTCTTTGGGGTCTAGGGTGATGGCGCAGCGGCCTTTGTTGAGTACATTCACCATCTCACTGAGCTTGGCATCCGCTGCCACCTCGCCCTGCACCGTGGCAGTGGCGCGCAGGCTCAGGTCAGACTGGATTTCGGCCACGGCAATTTTCACCGGCCCGTCGCCCACGATTTGCAGCACCAATGCGCCGTTGAATTTGATATTGCTTTGCATGAGCACGCCAGCGGCCAGCATTTCACCCAAAAGCCCGCGCACGGGCTCTGGGTAGGCACCTGTTTGGTTGTTGGCCGCACGGCGCGCCAGCACCTCTTGCCAAGCATCGGTGAGGCGCACCACCATGCCGCGCACGGGCAGGCCGTCAAATAAAAAGCTGTGGAGTTCTGACACGTCAATTTTTCCTGTGGTTTGGGTAATTTTGTTCGTTTTAGGCAATGCCCCTGTTGCGGAGCCCTCTATCCAGTCGCTTAAGCAATTCTTTTAAGGCCTTTGGCAAAGCGCCGAGCGTTGCCCACATAGCCTTGGGCGCTGAGCTTGAGCTTTTCTACCGTGGCATCATCGAGCGTGCGCACCACTTTGGCAGGCGATCCAATGATGAGGCTGTTATCAGGAAACTCCTTGCCCTCAGTCACCACCGAGCCAGCGCCCACAATGCAGTTGCGGCCGATTTTGGCTCTATTCAAGACCACCGACTGGATGCCAATGAGCGAGCCATCGCCGATGGTGCAGCCGTGCAGCTGCACTTGGTGGCCAACGGTCACGTTGTCGCCCACGGTGAGCGGGCAGCCAATGTCGGAATGCAACACACTCAAGTCTTGAATGTTAGAGTTCAGGCCAATGGTGATGGGCTCGTTGTCGCCGCGCAGCACCGCGCCAAACCACACGCTGGCGTTGTCAGCCAGTGTCACATTGCCCATCACATCGGCGCTGTCTGCTATCCAAGTGTGAGCGCCTAGTGTAGGCGCTATGCCGTCTAATTCGTATACTGCCATGTTTTTCTCCTGTGGATAATCAAGCCTGTCGCATATTGCTGCGAATCCATTGTGCCAACTGCGCTTCGTCTATTTCGCTAGCCGCCACGGCCAACACGGTGCGCGTGGCATCTGCTTGGCTGGCGGTTAAACGGTAGCCGTTCATGTACAAAAACAAACCTATGGCCAAGAATGCGGCGCGCTTGTTGCCATCCACAAAGGCGTGGTTTTTGGCTAATCCGTAGCCGTAAGCAGCAGCCAACTCAGCTGCGTCGGGCTTGCCATAGGCCACCACATTCAGTGGCCGCGCAAGAGCCGAGTCCAGCAAGCCTTCATCTCGAATACCGCTGCCTCCGCCGTGCTCAGCCAAGCTCTCGTCATGCAAGGTGAGCAAGACTTCGCGGCTCACCCACTGCCAAAATTGCGTGTCGTTCATTTGGCCAACTCCCGAAAAGTCTCGCGGTATTCGTGCATAAACTGCCTGCCCGCCTTGAGCTGGTCTTCGGTGCTGGTGCTATACGGTGTCACCCGCATCCCATCGGGCGCATCGGTGAAAAATAATTGGTCGCCCTTGCCCACTTTGAGGCGCGCAAGCACTTCTTTTGGCAAAATGATGCCCAGCGAATTTCCAACTTGGGTGACTTTCAAGGCTTGCATAAAAACTCCTATCGGGGCGGGGCATGAAGGTTTCAGGCAGCAGCGCCGCCTGAAGTTATAACTTTTATTATAACAACAATCTCTGCCACAGACATATAAGCAGACATGTGACCGAACAAGTCATCTGGGCAACCCATCAACCACGCCATAAACAACCCACAAACCCACCCAAGACAGCCGCATGCAAGACAGCCAGATCACACCAAGCGCCAAGAGCCTGCGCGCAGCCGCACTGGCAGCGCTGCAAATCACTGATTTTAAGAAAAAAACAGAATATGTCAGCGTCATATGGTCATATATTGCTACGTATTCAGTAGTGCATAGTGACATGGCAGATCCTGACAATCTGCCCGGCAGACCTGCCAAACCCGAGCTATTCACCCACCTGAACGTGCCCAAACGCTCGCCCTACACGCCTGATGGCTTGGCCGCCTTGGTGCACGCGGTGTGCCACATCGAGTTCAACGCCATCAACTTGGCGCTGGATGCGGTTTGGCGCTTTGCCAACATGCCCGCGCAGTATTACCAGGACTGGATGCGCGTAGCCTACGAAGAATCCACGCATTTCAACCTGCTGCGCGAACAATTACTCAGCCTTGGCCACGACTATGGCAGCTTCCCCGCCCACAATGGCCTGTGGGACATGACGGCCAAAACTCAACACGACATCACCGCCCGCATGGCCTTGGTGCCCCGCACCTTGGAGGCCCGCGGGCTTGATGCCACCCCGCCCATGCAAGCCAAACTGCGCAAAGTGGGCTCGCCCGATGCCCTGCGCACCGTAGCGATTTTGGACATAATTTTGCGCGACGAAGTAGGCCATGTAGCCATAGGCAACCACTGGTACAACTGGCTTTGCGCCCGCGATGGGCATGAGCCGGTCGCGTATTTTGCAGCGCTACTGTTGCAATACCAAGCCCCCAAACTGCGCCCCCCGTTTAACCTTGAGGCGCGCAGGCGGGCGGGCTTTAGCGAGTTAGAGCTGGGTGCGTTGTCAGCTGATTAGTCATAAATTAATAGCAAACTATGACCATTTCACGCTGACATTGGTCTTATTTTTTCATTATTTGTACTTACCGTTGACCCTGCGATTGTCCAAGGGTTATTGATATGCTGGCGTTTTGCTCTGCCTTGGTTCGGCATAGTTTGCGCGCAAAGGGATTTCAAGCCAACGAAACACGTTCGGATCCGGCTATGCCAGCGAGTAAACTGTTATCACCATGCAAACCACCGCTCCCACACTAAAGATAGACCCCTTCACAGACGATTTTTTAACCAATCCCTACCCTGGCCATGCGCAGATTCGCGATGCGGGGGCTGTGGTGTGGCTGGCGCAGTATGGCTGCTTTGCAACGGCCCGGCATGAGCAGGTGCGCGCTGTGTTCAATGACCACGCCACCTATATTTCATCGGCGGGTGTGGGCTTGGCCAATTTTCACAAAGAAGCGCCGTTTCGCCCCAAGAGCTTGATACTTGAGGCCGACCCGCCCGACCACACGCGCGCGCGAAGTGTGCTTGCGCGCATCTTGTCGCCCAAGGCGGTATCGCAGATTCGCACGACGTTTGCGCTTGAGGCTGAGGCTTTGGTTGACCAGCTGCTGGCCAAGGGCGCGGTGGTGGACGGAATACAAGACTTGGCTGCGCCCTACCCTTTGAAGGTGTTTCCAGATGCCATGGGCTTGGAGGCCACGGGCCGCGAGAATCTGCTGCTGTATGGCGACATGGTGTTTAACTCGTTTGGCCCGCGCAATGCGCTGTTTGCCCAATCGGCCCAGCGGGTGCAGCCGATTACGGAGTGGATCATGGAGCACTGCCAGCGCGCCGCGCTGCGCACGGGCGGCTTTGGTGATTTGATATACCAAGCGGCCGATGCAGGCGAGATCAGCCATACCGAAGCGCCCATGCTGGTGCGCAGCTTTTTGTCAGCAGGTGTGGACACCACGGTCAGCGGCATAGGCAACGCCCTGCTCTGCCTAGCCCAACACCCGGGTGAATACGCCAAGTTGCACGCCAGCCCCGCACTGGCACGCCACGTTTTTGAAGAATCGCTGCGCTACGAATCTGCTGTGCAAATATTCTTTCGCACAGCTAGTGCAGACACCGAGTTGGCGGGTGTGGCCATACCCGCTGGCAGCAAAATACTCACCCTGCTGGGCGGTGCCAACCGCGACCCGCGCCAATGGCCAGAGCCTGAACAATTCAAAGCAGAGCGCCGCCCCGCCGCGCATGTGGCCTTTGGCTCTGGCATCCACGCCTGCGTGGGGCAGGTGCTGGCGCGGCTAGAGGGCGAGCTGGTGCTGTCCACTTTGGCCAAGCGCGTCAAGCGCATGCGCATAGCGGGTGAGCCTGTGCGCAGACTCAACAATTCGCTGCGCGCGCTGTCTAGTTTGCCGCTGGAGCTCACACCCGTTTAGATGTTGGGGGATTGTGTGGTTTGCTGTGGATAGGCGGTGGGTTGGATTGGGGCGATACGTTGGTTGAAGACTGGCTGGCACTCTTCAAACTAATGTACGGGGCGCAGGACGGCGGTGCTACTTCAGCTTCGCGGCCAATACTGTTCGCTTTGAACACTTGACGTTGAATCTGAGTTTGTCCCGGGGCTCTGAATCGGCTTGGTCACTATTTTTCTGTTCGCTCTGAGCTTGCTGTCTTGCTAGGTCACTGCTGCGGCTAAGCGAGCACTGTACCAACGCGCAAACGGATCGCTGGCCCCTTCGGGGTAGCTTATTTTTTTGAACAAATGGGGGGAATGTTCATAACTCGGGCTAAAGCCCTCAGACAGATGAACATTCTGGTCCCCCATTTATTCAAAAAAACAAGCCCAGCGCCCTGATTGTTTGCGCATTGGCACAGCACTCGCTTAGCCGCAGGGATAGGTGGTTGCTCGGAACGGTTGGAAAACTGCTCAGCCTCTGGGTCAACAGCATGCAGGCGTGCTGTTTCATGCTTGGATTTGTACTTTTCAAGAAAAAAAGTGGCAATGTCAGCGTCATATGGTCATAGTTCGCTATGTTTTATATAGTATATAGCACCCTAAGAGTGAGCGGTCTTCGGTATTACAACTTCAGCACGAGCATAGCCCGATCAGTATTGGCTTCGCGGCTGTCCCCCGGCCTCGAGGCCTCATCCTTGATGCCGCTGCGCTGAAGTAGCACCGCCGTCCTGCGCCTGCCGTTTTGGTGGCGCACTACCCTCACCTGCAGAGAAAATCACTTTGGACTGAAATGTTTTTTTCTGCCCAGAAACCCCCTATCGGCAGCTTCGGCGCTTGGGTTGGACGGCGCAGCGGCATAAAGGAGGAGCCCGAAGGGCGGGGGACAGCCGCGGAGCCGTCCAAGCCAAGCGCCGAGGCGGTAGTACACGCCGCGCCCAATGGCTTTGAAGGCTTCGACAAGCTCAGCCCGAACGGAATTGTCTCAGCCTGACCGGAGTTGGGCGCATACGAGCGCCGTCGACCCATAAGTACGCTGGTGCACCATTACCCCCTCGGATGGTTCGCCTGCACAATGGCTTTGAGCCGCTCGCGTGCCACGTGGGTGTAAATGGTGGTGGTGGAAATATCGGCGTGACCAAGCAGCAGTTGCACGGCGCGTAAATCAGCGCCGTGGTTGAGCAAATGTGTGGCAAATGCGTGGCGCAGGGTGTGGGGCGACAGGGCAGTGGTGATGCCAGCGAGCTGCGCGTATTTTTTGACAATGAGCCAAAATGCCACGCGGCCCATGCCCTGCCCGGCTGTGGCACCGCGCGCTGTTACAAACAACGCATCGGTTTGCTGGCCTTTAAGGATCTCCGGGCGGGCTTCATGTAAATAGCGCTTGAGCCAGTCGCAAGCCAGCTCGCCAAAGGGCACCAGACGCTCCTTGCTGCCTTTGCCAAAGGTGCGCAAAATGTTGTCACTCAAACTCACATTGGTAGTTTTCAAACCCACCAGCTCACTCACGCGCAGGCCGCTGGCGTATATAAGCTCTAACATGGCGCGGTCGCGCAGACCCAGCGGCGTTTGCGCATTGGGTGCATTAAGCAGCGCCTCGACTTGCTGCTCACTGAGGGTTTTGGGCACACGCGGGGCTTGCTTGGCTGAGCCCAGCTTGAGCGAGGGGTCGGCGCTTAGCATGCGCTCGCGCAACGCCCAGCGGTAAAAACGCTTAAAAACAGTGAGGCGGCGGTTGCTCGAAGTGGCTTTGGCAGCATCGGCTTTGCCAATATGCGCTTTGCCTGCGGCTTTGCGGGCAGCAGCTGCATCAAAGCGGTAGGCAAAATAGCCCTTGATGTCAGACTCGGTGGCTTGCAGCAAGCTATGCTTGCTGGCCTTGTGCAGCCAGGCGGCAAACAGCGTTAAATCACGCCTGTAGGCGGACAAAGAATGGTTGGCCAAGCCATCTTCCAGCCACAGCGCATCTATAAAGCTGTCAATGGATGCGTCTGCGGATAGGTCTGCGGGTACGTCTGCGGATAGGTCTGCGGATGCGTCAGGTGGCAACTGAGCCAAGGCATGCTTAGCTAAAGCCACTGCCGATCACTCAAGCTTGAGCTTGGCGCTGGCCACCACTTTTTGGTACACCACCAGCTCGTCGGCCATTTGCTGGGCAAACTGCTCGGGGCTGTTGCCAATGATGAACGAGCCAGTGTCTTCAATGCGCTTTTTCACCGCTGGGTCTTCCAGCGCTTTGCGCACCGCAGCGTTGACTTTGTCTACCACGTCTTTTGGCAGGCCTTTGGGGCCATAAATGCCGTAGTAGGCCATGCGGTTCACTGCGGGCAAACCCAACTCTTGAAAGGTAGGCACATTGGGCATGCTGGCCAAGCGGCGTGGTGCAGCCACCGCCATGGGCACTAAGCGGTTGCTTTGGATAAATGGCAACGCAGAGGGCACGTTGTCAAAAATCACAGGCACTTGGCCTGCCACCGTGTCATTGAGCGCAGGGCCCGCACCTCGGTAAGGAATGTGGGTAAGGAAAATACCCGACAGGCTCTTCCACAGCTCGGTTTGCAAATGGCCTATGCCGCCAGTTCCAGATGAGGCGTAGGCGTATTTGCCGGGGTTTTTCTTGATCTCGGCAATGAAAGCTTGGTAGTCTTTGGCAGGAAAAGCCGGATTCACGGCAATCACATTGGGTGTGGCCGCAATGTTGATAATTGGCGTGAAATCGGTCGATGCGTTGTAAGGCATTTTGGGGTTGATGGCAGGATTAGCCGCTGTGGTGGACACCGTGGCCATGCCCAGCTGGTAGCCATCTGGCGTGGCCTTGGCCGTTTCGTTAGCCCCTACCACACCGCCACCGCCCGCTTTATTGACCACCACCACGCTTTGCCCCAAAGCCTTGCCCAGTGGCTCAGCAATGACGCGGGCAATGATGTCGGTAGTGCCGCCGGGTGCAAACGGCACTTGCAGCGTAACCACCTTGTTGGGGTAACTTTGGGCATACAAAACACCCGATGTCAGCGTCAAAAGGGCAGATGCAGCTACAGTTTTAAGAGCAAATCGTTTGTTCATGGTGTTTCAATAGGTAAAGGGGAGGTAGCCAACCGCGTGGCATGGTGTGCTAACGCAATACTAGCGTGCATGTTAAACGCGTGCACGGCGATTTTCACATACGCACAAACCCGCACAGCTGGCCCATTTTGCAGCACCATTGTCTCAGCACCCGTGTCAGAACCTGTGAGCGCCAGATATGATCGACAGCTATGTTTTATGCGCAACTGCTTTTTCCTGACTTTTCTCTTATTTTGATTGGCTACTTGATTTGCCGTTACACAGCGCTCAACCGCACGGTGTGGGAGCAGGTGGAAAGCTTGGTGTTTTACTTTTTGTTTCCCGTGCTGCTGTTTCACTCCATCGCGCGTTCGCCACTGGATTTGGTAGCTGCGTCTGGCTTGATTGCAGCTGCGCTGTGTTTGGTGGGGCTGTCTGTAATGCTAGCCTATGCGCTGGCTTGGCTGCCCCATGTGGATGCGCGCACCCACGCCGCTGGGGCTCAGGTGGCTTTTCGGTTTAACTCCTTCATTGCGCTGGCATTGGCAGAGAAGCTGGGTGGGGCGCAGGGGCTGCTGCTGATTGCCATCATCATTGGCGTGTGTGTGCCGCTGTGCAACATTGGGGCGATTTACCCCATGGCCAAGCAGTCGGGGGCTGGATTTGTCAAATCCCTGCTGACCAACCCGCTGGTCATTGGCACTGCAGGCGGCTTGTTGGCCAACATACTGGGCTTTAGTTTTCCGCTGTGGCTTGAACCCACCGTGACACGCATTGGCCAAGCTTCGCTGGCGCTGGGCTTGATGGCTTGCGGCGCAGGCATGCAATGGGGGCACACTTTTTCAAGCCCTGCGCGGCGCTCGCTGGGCGTGGGCGTGCTGCTGATTCGCCATATGGCCATGCCCCTGTTGGCATGGGTGATGGTGCAAGTATTTGAGCTCAGCCCCGCGCACGCCACGGCTTTATACATCTATAGCGCGCTACCCACCGCCTCTAGCTGCTATGTTTTAGCTAGCAAAATGGGCTACGATGCCGTGCCCGTGGCGGGGCTGGTAACGGTGTCAACCATTTTGGGGGTGCTCAGCCTGCCCTTTGCACTGGGGGTTTTGCGCTGATGACATTGCGCTGATCGTGTGGTGTTACTGCGCTCATGGGCGTGGGGCGTTAGCAGCACGGAGCAGCCATTTGCGCAGCGCTGGCATCAAAAGGCAGCGCGCCCCCACAGCCCTCAAATAAACCGAAATGCTGCTCAAAATTGCCAATAAAGTCAAAGTGCGGGGCAAAGCGTGTGCCATGCAGCATGCGCCAAGTGTTGCCGCATACTGGGAACACGCGGCCTGTGGCTATGTCGTGGTGTTTGTCTAAAACAAAACGGTTTGGGTGGTTGGCAATGCTGCCTCGGTAAACCACGGCTTGGCCGTAATCCTCGCAGGCGGTTTCTAGGCCGTCGAGCTTGAACAAGCGGTAGGTGGCCGAAAAAAACCGCAAATTTCCAACTCTGGGGGCAAGCTCAGGGTCGGTGATCAGCAAGGGGCGGTCGGTGCTTAGGCGCGGGTCGGCAAAGCCATGGGCGTGGGCCAAACGCAAAAAATCGTTCCAATAGAGCGCGCCGCCCAAGCATTCGCCATACAGCACTGGGTCA
>JAYTMT010000317.1:0-26993 GCA_043728315.1 Polaromonas sp.
GGTTCAATTGGTTGAGCCGGCCGTGCTAGCCCTAGAGGTTTTTCTGGCTGAGTTCAAAAAATTTCAAACGCCGCTTTTGATGCAACCCGTGTGGAAGACCGTGGGCAAATCCCCTGTGCTGGCGGACAACTGCTTGGATATTTTCGTTTGGAGTGATTTTGCCTTAGCGCATTTATTCTTGGATTCTGCGCGTAATCCACGCGACAGCGGCTCAATTTCTCGCTATGCGCGGGCTGCGCTTCGTTTGGCGCGTTTTCTTTATGAGCGTTCAAAATCAGAGAAGGTGCATCAGGCTCCCATCTATGACGGAATGACATTTGATTTCCAAAACGACAAAGAATTTGCCATTTCTGGCACACGCTCACGCGAGTTGATGGGCTGCGAGCGACTCACAAAGCCCATGGTTAAACGCCAAGAGATTAAAAAAATCATCCTCGGTGGCGGACAAAAATTCCTAAGCCCTGAACGCCGATTCGATGCCATTTTGTATTTCTCTGAAGATTTATTTGGAGCATCAAAATGAAACTCAAAGTAGTTGATTTTTTTGCTGGTGGTGGTGGTTTGAGCTTGGGTTTTCAGCAAGCGGGCTTTGATGTAATCTGCGCTGTAGAAAACTGGCGTCCAGCATTACTGGTGTACCAAGCCAATTTTCCAAACCATGACGCGGTTTCAATTGACCTCTCGGACGAAGGTGCTGCGCTGAAGTTGTTGCGCAAGTACCAGCCAGATGTTCTGATTGGTGGGCCTCCATGCCAAGATTTTTCCAGCGCAGGCAAGCGTGATGAGTCAGGTGGCCGCGCCAGTTTGACCATCAATTACGCCAATGTAATCGCACAATACCGACCTGCATTTTTTGTGATGGAAAACGTGGCACGCGCAGCCAGTTCGCAGGCGTACAAAACTGCCATGGCGATTTTTAAAAAGGCCAACTACGGCATCACCGTCCAGCTACTCAATGCAGCACATTGTGGCGCACCCCAGTCGCGCAAGCGCCTGATCGTTATTGGCCAATTGAATGGCCAAGATGGATTTTTGGATGCAGCCTTGGAGGAGGGGCAAAGCAAAGAGCCTTTGACATTGCGCCAGTATTTCTGCAACAAATTACCCTTTGAGCATTACTACCGCCATCCGCGTTCATACGCAAGACGTGGTGTGTTCAGTATCGACGAGCCCAGTCCCACGATTCGCGGCGTGAATCGCCCTATACCCAAAGGCTATCCTGGCCATGAGGGCGACGGCGTGCCAGTGGGTAAGGGGCTGCGACCACTGACGACGCACGAGCGCGCCTTGGTTCAAACATTCCCCGCAGATTTTGAGCTTTTGGGCACAAAATCGGATGTGGAGCAAGTCATTGGAAACGCTGTTCCCGTGAAATTGGCCGAATTTGTAGCGGAAAGACTGATGGCGTACATTCAAAAATCAGAGTTGAGAGTGTAACAAAACAGCAGCATCAAATGATGTCGTAAAATACGCTATCTCAGTTCGATTGAAACCACCATGCGCACCACCGTCACCTTAGACGACGACTTGCTTGCCGCGGCCGCTCGGCTCACGGGCATCAGTGACCGCACGCCCCTGCTGCGCGAGAGCCTTAAGGCGATCATTGCGCGTGAGAGCGCGCGGCGCTTGGCGCTGTTGGGTGGCAGTTTGCCCGATGCGCAGCTTGTGCCGCGTAGGCGGGCAGAGCCTGCGTCTGGCTTGGCTGTGGCAGGCAAAGCATGATTTTGGTGGACGCGTCGGTCTGGATTGCGCATTTGCAGTCTGGTGAGCCGCGTTTGGCGCAGCTGCTGGGCCAGCAGCAGGTTCTGGTGCATGAAATGGTGCTGGGCGAGGTGGCTTTGGGCGGCCAGGGGCAGCGCCAGCTTGCTACAGATTTGCTGCCCCATTTGCCCATGGCACCGCTGGCCACTTACGAGGAGGTGATGGCCTTGGTCGACCAGCATCGCCTGTATGCCAGAGGCATTGGCTATGTAGACGTGCATTTGCTGGCTGCCACAAAGCTCAGCCAAGGGGCAAGGCTGTGGACGAGGGACAAGCGCCTGCAAGCGGCCTCCCAGCTTTTGGGCGTTGAATACCCCGATTTGCTGCACTAGATCGCTTAGCCAAGCGCCCATGCCTACTGCCATCCAACTCTTCAACGGCCTGTCCCACGCCACCACGCTTTTTCTCATGGCGGCGGGGTTGACGCTGATTTTTGGGGTGACGCGGATTGTCAATTTTGCGCATGGGAGCTTTTATATGCTGGGCGCGTTGCTGTCGGCGCATATCGTCACGCAGTGGCTGCCTAGCTGGGGGGAGAGTGCTTGGGGCTATGCAGCTGCTATGCTTTTGGGGGCGGCTTGCGCAGCTTTGGTGGGCGCTGTGGCTGAATTTTTATTATTACGCAGATTGGCAGACGCGCCTGAGCTGTACCAATTGGTGGCCACTTTTGGGCTCACGCTGTTCATGCACGATGCCATGCTGGCGGTGTTTGGGCCCGATGAGGTGTTTGCGCCGCGCTTTCCGGGGCTCAAGGGCGCGCTGGAGTGGCGGGGCGAATTTTTCCCCACTTGGCACATAGTGACGATTGCACTTGGGCCCCTGGTGTGGCTGGGGCTGCACCTGTTGTTGACCAAAACCCGGTTTGGCCAGCGCCTTAAAGCCGCCACACAAGACCGCCACATGTTGGACGCGCTGGGCATCAACCCCAAGCCCCTGATGCTGGGAGCTGTCGTGTTGGGCTGCGCGCTGGCGGGGCTGGGCGGGGCGCTGCGCCTGCCCAGCGAGCCGGCCAATCTGCAAATGGACGTGAACGTGGTGGTGGAAACCTTTGTGGTGGTGGTTACCGGCGGGCTGGGCAGCATAGCGGGGGCGTTTTGGGCGGCGCTGCTCATTGGCATGGTGCATGCATTTGGCATCAGTATTTTTCCGCAGGCTACGCTGGTTTTGGTGTTTCTCACCATGGCCGTGGTGCTGGCTGTGCGGCCGCAGGGGCTAATGGGTAGCCCGCTGGTGACTGGTGCGCGTGAAAAAGCAGAAATATTTGCCAATGTCAGCGTCAAATCGTCATATGCTGCTCTTGTATTTGTAGTGATTGCGGCTGCTGTGCTGTGGCTGCTGGGGGGGCGATTGGGCGAGGCTTTAGGTACGGGTTTGGCTTTTGCGCCCTTTGGCGATGGCCTGACCCATAGCTTGGCCAACATGGCCGGTGCTGCCACCTACTGGCGGGCGTTGGCGGTAGATGCGCTGATTTTATGCATTTTTGCCGTGAGTTTACAGGCCATGATGGGCTTGGGCGGTTTGGTCAGCTTTGGCCATGCGGCTTTTTTTGCGCTTGGGGCCTATGGTGCGGCGCTGTCGCACACGCTGTGGGGCTGGGGTTTGGGCGGGGCAATGGCCATGGGCGCTGGCGCTGCGTGCTTGGCTGCGGCTGCATTTGGCGCAGTCTTGGTGCGCTCCTCAGGCGTGTATTTGGCCATGCTTTCATTGGCGCTGGCCCAAGTGGTCTGGGCCAGCGCCACGCAGTGGGTCTCTTTAAGTGGGGGCGACAATGGGCTGATTGGCTTGCAGTTGCTGGCCTCGCAGGCTGCTGGCGATGCTTTAGCTGCTACTGGCTCTGCGGCTGTTGTTTCAGCTGGCAGCGCCAGCGCGCCTGCTTTGCTTGATGCGGCGGTGCTAGGCTCTGGCAGCGCCGGGGCAGGGGTTTCTAGGGCGATTTTTGAGCCCTTGGTGCTGCTCATTGCTGCAGCATCAGTAGCGCTGTTGTCATACGCAGCGCGCACGCGCTGGGGTGCTGCACTTCAAGCTGCGCGCGATGCGCCTGAGCGCGCGCGCGCCAGCGGTTTGCCTGTTTTCGCTCTGAAATACGGCGTGTTCACGCTCAGTGCGGCCTTGGCGGGTTTGGCTGGGGCGCTGTTTGCAGCGCACAAAGGTGCGGTTTTTCCATCGGCGGCATCGGTGTCCACGTCAGTGGATGTGTTGTTGGCGGTGCTTTTGGGTGGTGTGCATTGGGTCTGGGGTGCCGTGCTGGGCAGTGCGGTGCTTACGCTGCTGCAGGCGCAGCTGTCCAGCGGCATGGGTGCCCTGTCAGATTACTGGCGTGGTGCGCTGGGGCTACTGGTCATGCTGATGATGGTGGCCGCGCCTTCTGGGTTGGCGGGGCTGGTGCAGCGCATTCGCGGCAAGTTGCTTCGTATTTTGTAGCGTGGTTGGACTATTTGGCGCTGACATTGGCCAATTTTTCTGTTTTTCTATGTCGCCGCTGGTTGCTGTGTGCCACTTTGCGTGTAGAAGTTGTTTATGCCTTGCTTGGCCACTGCACAGCTTCAGGGGTCCAAAACGCTCAACGCGCGTATCCGCCACCCGCCACCCGCCACACAGACCACGCAATACAAACAACCCATGGCAATCAAGGCCAGCAATCAAGGCCAGCAACGCAAAACCAGCAATCCCCGAAAAGCAAAGCAGCAAAAAACACAGCTAAACTACAGCACAGTAAATAAGTACACTTACTACAATTACCGTAGCGAACTATGGCCATTTAACGCTGACATTGCCCCAATATTCTTTTAAAATGCCAGAATCAACCCCCATCACAAGCCCCATTTGGCCGCTGCTCAGAGTCAGCGGTTTGCGTAAGCACTTTGGCGGTGTTCGGGCGCTCGATGGGGTGGATTTTGAGCTCTGGGCTGGGCAGTGCGTGGCACTGATTGGGCCTAACGGGGCTGGCAAATCCACCTGCTTTGCCGCGCTCTGCGGGCAGCAAAAGCCCGACAGTGGGCAGGTGCTTTGGCTGGGTGGCTTGCGTAGTGAGCCCACAAGTGAGGCCATAAGCGCGGCCACAAGCGTGGCCACAACCGAGGCCACAACTGAGGCCATAAGCGGGCAGGGGGCAAACCAAACTTTGCCATCTCGCAAGCAAGCAATGCCTGCAAGTGTGGCCTACACCGGCCCTTCGCGCAACATCACCGGCTGGTCAGCCAGCGACTTGGCCGCGCTGGGCATTGGCCGGACATTCCAAGTGGCGCAGGTCTTTGAGGCACTTGATGTGCTATCTAATGTGCAGCTGGCTATGACCGCTTCACGCCGACATTCAGGGTTTTTACCACTAAAATCGCAAAACTGCGATGCCGCGCACGCGCTTTTGGCCCAAGTTGGGTTGGGCCAGCAGGCCAGCGCACACGCCAATGCCCTGCCATATGGAGCAAAAAAACGGCTTGAGCTGGCCATTGCACTGGCGGGCAAGCCTGCGCTTTTGCTGCTCGACGAACCCGCCGCCGGTTTGGCGGTGCCAGAGCGGCATGCGCTGATGGCGCTGGTCAAGCAGCTGTGCGCAGGCGGCATGGCGGTGCTCTATACCGAGCACAACATGGACGCGGTGTTTGGCGTGGCCGACCGCGTGCTGGTGCTGATTGACGGCTGCATTGCCGCTGCAGGCAGTCCGCATGACATTGCAGGAAATGCAGTGGTAAAAAGCCGCTATCTGGGCACGCACTTTATAGAGCAAATAAGCCCTGTTGCGCGAGTGGGTGCTAACACAGCACAGGACCAAAATGCTTGAGGTAAAGCATTTAAACGCTTGGTATGGCAGCGCGCAAGCACTTTTTGACGTGCATTGCAGCGTTCAGGCTGGGCAAATGGTGGTGCTGCAGGGGCTCAACGGCGCTGGCAAATCCACGTTGCTGGCTGCCATTATGGGTTTAACCGACCAATCTCGCCGTCAAACGGGCACAGTGCGCTATGAAAATAAAACTTTGCAAGACGCTGACAAAGCCCAGAGCCCGCACACACGCGCCCGCGCTGGGTTGGGCTATGTGGCCGAAGACCGGCGGCTCTTCACCGCACTGAGCGTGCAGGAGAATTTGCGCATAGCCAGCCGAGTTGGCCCCAAAAATGCCCTTATAAACACGCCATTTAATAACCCATTCAGTAACCCATTCAGTAACCCACGCAGTACGCGACCCAACAACCCTGCAGCCGCTCCACAAGCTGGCCAGCAAAACGCCCCGCCCCACAGCACGGCATCCCTAGAAGCGCGCGCCCTAGACCTTTTCCCCGCCCTCAAAACCATGCTCAAGCGCCCAGCAGCCCATATGAGCGGCGGCGAGCAGCAAATGCTGGCCATTGCCCGCACCCTCATGGCCGCGCCAAGCCTGCTGCTGCTTGACGAGCCCTGTGAAGGCATCGCACCCGTGCTGGTTGAATCCATTACCCAAGCCCTGCTGTTGCTCAAAAGCCAAGGCATGGCCATGCTGGTGGCCGAGCAAAACACGCACTTGGCAGCGCATGCCGACAGTTGCTTGCTTCTACAGGCAGGTCATGTGCAGGCATAGTGCATGCGCGCAGTTTGTGCAGTTTTGTGCAAGTGCAGGGATTTGTCACAATTTTTAATCTTGCAGAATTCAAACTCTGCTTGTAATTGCCTGTACTGGTAGGTATACTTACCAAGGGTAGATAAGGTATAAATACCTATAGACGGGTATTTAGTGCAACTATTGCAAAGCGGCTGTGAAGTATTGCCTATTTTCCAATTTAATTGCTTGCTTAGAGTCAGCTTTGTAATGACTTATTACTTACAAATAAGTTTTCTTAACTACACTAACAGCCATAGAAGGCCACCATTGCATGCTGATGCTTGTTTCACTGGTGGTGAAGTTTAAATTAATACCGATTTATGCCAATTTACGCGCGTACCGAAGAAGGCCAATGGGCTGCATACAACCCAGAATCAGCCCTGCCGCGCAAACTCAGATCCTTGCTCAAGGTCATTGATGGCAAAACATCGATGGGCGTGTATGTGCAAACCCTCAGCGCATTTGGTAATGTGCAGTCCATATTTGCCTCGCTGCTGTCTGCACGCCTGATCGAACCAGTGCAAGCAGGCGCAGTGCGGGCGAGCCCACCCGTGCAGGCGGCGGTGCTAGAAGTTGTGCAAAAACCCATTACTGGCAACGAGTGGCACGACACGCAGCCACCAGCGCGCACCACTGCGCCAGCGTTCACAGGCTTGGGCACAGCCGCATGGTCTGTAGACGCGCCCTCCACTGTCATGCTGGAGCGCAGCATGCAAAATGGCAGCAACCAAGACCTAGAAGCGCAACGCGGTTTAAACCATGCGGTGGGTTTGATGTCGGATTTTGTGCTCCTGCATTTGCCAGCGCAGGCTTTTGGCGTGCTCAAAGAACTCGAAGAATTGCAATCCATAGAGCAACTTGCAGCCACTTTTGGTGGCTACGAGCAAATTGTTAAATCAGTTGGTGCGCCCAGCGATGCGCATTTGCAGCAGCTGCGCCACTTGGTAGCACAGCACATGTGACCCAACAATATACAAGAAAAAAATGGACAACTTAGGCGACATCGTATACGCACTCACCCCCAGTGGTGTGGACGCATTTAACCATTTGGCGGGCAACTTAGCCAAAGATTTACGCAGCATACTGAGCATGGTCGATGGTGTCACACCAGTGGCGCAATTCGAGCCTTTTCTGCAAGCATTCATGCCTTTGGAAGTCAAATTTTTGGCGCTCGAGCGGGCGGGTTTTATTCGGCGCTTGGGCAAAGTGTCGGCCCAGAGCGTGTCGCGCTTTCGTGATGAGTCCAATTCAGGCTTTCATGTGTCCAAGTTGTCACGTATTGACGCGGAGTTTCCAGATTCTGGATACGTCGCCACCTAACAAAATTTAAATCAAGAGGACTGCACCATGGCTACTGTTTTTCGCAAATCGCTCAAAGGCATTGACGAGGTCGCGTTCAAGTCATACGGCCTGCCCATGCGCCTGTCTAGCTACCTGTTGGTGGTTGACGGTGAATCCAGCGTCGACCAACTGGCTGCACGCAATCCCCAGCTGCCATCCTTGGCCATGGTGCTGCAAGGCCTGCAAGAGCAGGGTTTTATTGAAGCGGCTCCCGCAGAAGCTGGGCGCAATGTGGTGGACATGCAAGGCCTGCGTGTGGCCAACGGCACACCTATGCCACAGTCAGCGCAAAACAACTACCAAGGCGCCGCTCCAAACTACGCGCCAGCGCCCCAGCAATATGCGCCAGCCCCACAGCAGTATGCACCAGCCCCCCAGCAATTTGCGCCGCAGCCGGGATTTTTCCCTGAGTTAGACAACATCAAAACCCAAATGTCCCGAGAAATCATGGGTATTTTGGGGCCTGATGCGGGTCCTGTTGTGTCCAAAATTCAAGCCTGCCGCAGCAAAGACGATTTATTCACAGCCATGATGGGCATCAAAAAAATCATCACCATGTACAGCGACCGCCCAGCTGCTGACAAGTTCGCCAACCGTTACGCGATTTTGTCCACTTGATACTTTATTTCCTCTCTCGTTATTTCACCATTCACCCGAAGTCTTTAGCTTACGCACTTCTTAGGAGCAACTATGCAATTTAACCTTATCATGGCCACCCAGTTTTCGTTCATGGTCGCCTTTTTAGGCATGATCGGAGGGGCTTATTACTTCGGCATGATCAAATCCACTTTGCCTGTCGAGCACCAAGGCAATGCGGTGACGTCGTCGGTCTATTGCCTGATGGCCGCTGTGATGTACGGCTATATCAACTACAAATACGGCATCGGTACTGACGCATTGGTCAAGGGTGACTACCCCACCGAGCTGCGCTACATCGACTGGCTGATCACAACCCCTTTGATCGTCAATAAATTCCCGGAAATGCTAGGTGGAGACGATGCGCCTGCTGTTGCCATGCTGGTCATTGTGGCCGACATCATGATGATTTTGTTTGGCTTTGCTGGCGAGACTTCGATCAATGCCGCTAAGGGCTCTACTGTTGTAGGCTGGGCCATGTTTGGCGTAGGCTGCTTGGCATGGTTGTTCATCATCTTTATTTTGTACACCGCAGTGACCAATGCAGCGGCCAACAAAATCGGTCCAGTCAAAGTCGGTTTGAATCGCCTCAAGCTCTTCATCGTGTTCGGCTGGGCTATTTACCCACTGGGTTTTATGATTACCTTGGTGTCTAACTCGCCCGATATGCGTGTGGCGCGTGAACTGATTTATAACTTTGCAGATTTGTTCAATAAAGTCGGTTTCGGCATGCTGGCCATCTACACCGTGCGTCAAGTGGTGCGTGACCAAAAAGTGCGTGACGCAATGGCTAGTTTGTAATACAAACAATGTCTCCTAAAAAGGCCTTTCGAGGCCTTTTTTTGACCCTATTGGTGGGTCAAGCATTGCATAAGCTGCGCAATGCAGTTAAAGCAACAAACTACAATATAGTTTCATGATTAGTCTGGACTTGCGTCGACAAGATCACTGAAATCATGACAGGTAAAGCGCTTATAAGCGCTTATTTCAACCAGTCATGTTTATTCAGGAGACCACACATGATGTTCAAATTGTCACGGCCAAAAATTGCCGTTTTCTTGTGCTTGGGCAGTGTAGCTGCACTTGCATCTAGCGCCAGTATTGCAGCCACTGGTGCAACACTCAAACCCAATGATTTCGTAGGTATTTCATTCTGGTTAATCACCATGGCTTTGATAGCATCTACGGTGTTTTTCTTTATTGAGCGCGACAGAGTCTCGGCCAAATGGAAAACATCGCTTACCGTATCGGGTTTGGTAACACTGATTGCCGCAGTGCACTACATGTACATGCGTGATGTATGGGTAAACACAGGTACATCGCCCACAGTCTTTCGCTATATCGATTGGTTAATTACGGTTCCTCTGCTAATGATCGAGTTTTTCTTGATCTTGTCAGCCATCACCAAAGTGCCCTCCGGCGTGTTTTGGCGGCTGATGGTGGGTACTGTGGTAATGCTTGTTGGTGGGTATTTGGGTGAGGCAGGTTACATGCCAGTGTGGCCTGCGTTCATTATTGGCATGGCCGGTTGGGCTTACATTTTGTACGAAATATTCTTGGGACAAGCTGGAAAAATCAACGCACAAAGTGCGCCGCCCGCTGTGCAATCTGCCTTCAGCACCATGCGTTTAATCGTTACCTTTGGGTGGGCAATTTACCCCGTGGGTTATTTTTTCGGCTATTTGACTGGCAGTGGCCCAGAGGCAAGTGCTAACGCTTTGAACATCATTTACAACCTTGCAGATGTGCTCAATAAAATAGCCTTTGGTTTGATTATTTGGAGCGTTGCTGTGAGCGAGTCTGAGCGCACCTCAAAGCAATAATTCACTGCCATACAAGCACTCATGGCGATGCATGGGGTGTTTTTTTTTGCTTGTAAAGCACCGTACAACCTCAAGCAACTGCTGGCGGGTAAAATGCGGTTAGTCATTTATTTTGCATTGCAGTTACCATTTTGGGTATTGCGGCAAGACTTAAGCACGAGAAAAAACCAATGCAGGCTTTGATTATTGGCGCAGGTTTTGGTGGTTTAGCGGCGGCCCTGCGCTTGGCTGCGCGGGGTCAAAGCGTTACTGTACTAGACGCGCTGCCCGGTCCCGGCGGGCGTGGCCGTGAATTCGTGCGCAGCGCACAGGGCCAAACATTTCGCTACGACGCGGGGCCCACGGTGCTCACTGCGCCTATTTTGTTTGAAGAGCTGTTTGCCCTGTTTGGCGAAAAGCTGGTCGACCATGTGGAGTTGCTGCCAGTGACGCCTTGGTACCAAATGCGCTTTGCAGACGGCACGCAGCTAGACTACGGCGGCAGCACGCGTCAAATACAGGCGGAAATTGCAAAATTCAGCGTGTCCGATTCGTTGGCTTACCCGGCTTATTTGGAGTTCAGCCAGCGCTTGTTTGCCAAGGGCTACGAAGAGTTGGGCACGCAGCCATTTTTAGGTTGGGGCTCGATGCTACGCGCCATGCCTGCCATGGCAAAGCTGCGCGCAGACCGCAGCGTGTATGCGTTGACTGTCAAATTTTTCAAAGACGACAGGGTGCGCCGTGCCTTCAGCATCCAGCCGCTCTTGGTGGGCGGTAACCCCTTTGACACCACCAGCATTTACAGCTTGATCCATGCGCTAGAACGCAAATGGGGCGTGTGGTTTGTGCGCGGGGGCATGGCCACTCTTGCGCGGGCGCTGGTGGCCTTGGGGCAGCGCCACGGGCTTAGGTTTGAGTGGAATGCAAGTGTGGCCAAAATCAATGCCACGTCTGCGCGCGCCACAGATGTGCTGCTGCAAGACGGGCGAAGTTTTGCTTTTGACACGTTGGTGTGCAATGCAGACCCCGGCTATGTGCTCAGCCAACTTCTGGGCGGCCCCGCTGCCAAGCCACGCGCAGTGGCATCTAAGAATTATTCCATGGGATTGTTTGTGTGGTATTTCTCTACCAAACGCGTCTATGGGCAGGTACCACACCACACCATTTTGTTTGGCAAAACCTACCGTGAGGTATTGCATAAAATTTTCAACACCAAAGAGTTGCCAGAAGATTTGAGTATTTATTTGCACCGTCCCAGCGCTACCGACCCCAAGTACGCCCCCGCTGGCTACGACAGCTTTTATGCTCTGGTGCCCGTGCCTAACTTGCAGGCAGACATAGATTGGGACAATGCGGGCAATGCATTCAAGGCTGCGCTGTGCAAAGACTTGCAAGCACGCATACTGCCAGACTTGAGTGACTGCATTGTGGATGAGTTTTACCTCACGCCAAAGTATTTTGCAGAGCAATTGCACTCGCCGCATGGCGCGGGTTTTTCAATCACGCCAAATCTGATGCAGTCGGCAGGGTTTCGTTTCCCCAACCGCAACCCTGATTTGCCCAACTTGTATTTTGTAGGCGCGGGTACGCACCCCGGCGCCGGTGTGCCCGGTGTGGTGACTTCGGCCAAAGTGGTCGAGCGTTTGATGTTTGGTGGCGTGGCATGAGCGCGGTACAGCTGCAAACCACCCCAGCGCAAGCTGTGCAAGATCTGCTTACAACGCAAGAAGGGCAACTGGCGCGCGCCGCACAATCTGCACCCCGTGCGCAAATTGCAGGCGATGCGCAGCCTATGCAAGACCAACAAGCACGGGCACTCCAAGCCGGTGCAGTGATGCGCACACACGCCAAATCGTTTGCGTGGGCTGCGCGATTTTTGTCGCCCGATGCCCGCTCAGATGCGGCTGTGTTGTATGCGCTGGCCCGAGCAGCCGATGACTGGGCAGATGAAGAGGCGCTTGGCAGCTTGAGCGCGCGCATGCTGCAACTGCATTCTTTACGCGACCAAACGCTGGGCTTAGATTTGGCCAATCACTCGGCCCTGCCCAGCACTTTTACTGTTGCAGGCTCGCAGCAGCACAGCGCGCGCAACGATGCAGGCTCTTTGCTGCACGCGCACGCTGTGCCGCCAGAGGTAACGCGGTATTTTTTTGACAGCTTAGAAGCCGATGCCCAGCCGCGTAGCCTGCGCAGCAGTGCTGCGCTTTTGGCTTTTTGCTATGGCGTAGCTGGCACCGTGGGTTTGATGATGTGCCCTATTTTGGGAGCGCCGCACAGCGCAAGGCGCAGCGCCTGCCTGCTGGGCATGGCCATGCAACTGACCAATATTGCCCGCGATGTGGTGGAAGACGCAGCCCGCGGGCGCTGCTATGTTCCAAGTGATTGGGGTGTGCCAGCGCGTTGCTTGGCCGCACCGCAAAGCGATGCAGAGCGCCGCGCCGCTTTTGCCGCCATCGCCCAACTGCTGGGCATGGCCGAGCAGCTCTACGCCATGGCGCAGCCGGGCATTGCTGACATTCCCCGTGCCAACCAACGCGCGATCCGTGTAGCGCTGTATTTGTACCGCGGCATTGGCCGCAAAATACTGCGGCTCGGCGCGCAGCAGTATTGGCAGAGCAGGGCAATAGTTAGTCCACTGGAAAAAGCGTGGCTGGTATTGCGCGTTGTGCTGCAAAGCAATGCAAGTGCAGCAAGTGCAGCAAGTGCAGCAAGTGCTAGCGTGCCTGAACCAGCTTCAGCACAGCTGCCAAGACCACAGCACGCGCAGTTAGAACGTGATTTGGCGCAAATTGCCCATTTACCCGGCTTGCACGGGCTGCTGTGATGCGCAATATCGCCACCGACTGCGATATTTTGATAGTGGGCGCGGGGCTGGCAGGCTTGGCTTTGGCGATGCAGCTGTGCCACACGCGTTATGCACATTTGCGTACCACGGTCATTGAGCAGCGCAGCCACTATGTGCGTGACCGCACTTGGAGCTACTGGCGCAAGGCCCCGCACTGCTACAGCGCCCTAGAGCGCGCGCATTGGTCGGCATGGCGCGTGGCTTTTGCTGGCCGCTCGGTGCTTGCAAAAGCCGATGGATGGCAATACGCCAGCATCGACGCGGATGCGTTTTATACAAGCGCCTTGGCCCAGATTCAGGCCTGCAGCCATGTCACTTTGCAACTGGGCATGCAGGTGCAGGCCGTGCGTGACGGCCAAACCCCAAGCGCCCTGCTGGCCAATGGCGAAACAATACGCGCCCAATGGATTTTTGATGCGCGCCCGCCCACTCAGTCTGCGCGCGGCTTGGCCCAGCATTTTGTGGGCTGGGAAATCAGCACAGAGCAATCTTGCTTTGAGCCTAACGCGCTGGATTTGATGGATTTTCAAACACACAGCGGCGCCGGCCTGCATTTTGTGTATGTGCTCCCTTACAGCGGCAGCCGTGCCTTGGTGGAAAGCACTTGGGTATCAGATTCTGATGTGCGGCCAGACTACGCGCAAGAGCTTGCACAGTACATTGCCAAGCGCTGGCCAAATGTAATTTATAAAGTGGTTTTTGAGGAGCGTGGTTATTTGCCACTAGAGCATGCTGCACCAGTGGCCGCAATGGATGCCAAAGTTTTGTGCATAGGCAGGGCTGGCGGAACTTTGCGCGCTTCCACGGGCTTTGCATTTTTAGATACCATAGCCCATGCCGAGTGCCTAGCCAAGGCCATTGCAGCCGCGCCCAGCCTGCAAGCATTGTCAGCGCCCAATTTGCAATTTAAGCGCCATGCAATTGACGCGTGGATGGATGGTGTGCTTGTGGTTGCACTGCGTCGCAATTGGCCGCGTGCGCCAGAATTTTTCATGCGCATGTTTGCGCAAACGTCCACTAGAGAACTGCTGCTTTTTCTCTCTGGTGGCAGCCAATGGAGGGTGCGCTTGGCCGTGGCGCTGAGCTTGCCAAAATGGCCTTTTCTAAGTGCTGCTTGGTGGCAGCTCAAGGCCAAAGCGCCATGAACTGGCCAGCAGCTTTGCCCGTACCAGCGCGCATGGTTTTTGCAGGCTTGGCTGTGCTTGCCTGCGGCGTGTGGGTGGAGCAGCTGCAGCCTGTGTGGGTCTGGCCAATTTTCTTAATCTTGGTGTTGGGTATTGGTTTTTTGCATGGCGCGCTTGACACGGTGTTGCTGGCGCGCACCGCTTGGCCTGTGCCTTGGGCATTGGCCTATTTGCTAGCTGTGCTGGCGCTGCTTTATGCCTTTAGTTTGTCTGCGGGCGTGGCTCTGCTGCTGCTCATTGGCATGTCGCTGTGGCATTTTGGACAAGGCGCTGCACTGCTATCTGACACAAACGCAGCCAGTTTGCGGCAAATGCTGTTACGGGCGACACTGAGGGTGGCGCAGGGCGGTGCCAGTGTGATGCTGCCTGCGCTGCTGTCTGGTGCGCAACTTCAAGCCTTGTTGCAGGCATTTTTGCCTGTTGAGGCGGCTTGGGTTTGGCAAGTTTGGCAAGCCTGCGCGTGGCTGTGGGCGGCAGTGGCCTTGGGTGCTGTAGGCATGGCTTGGCGCTTAGCTGGAGCAAGTCATCGTGTCAGCGGTAAATCTTATTCCCTGCGTGCTTTGATTTTTGAAATTGCATGCTTGGCGCTGCTCAATGCTGCGCTGTCGCCGCTGCTGGCTTTTGCGCTGTATTTTGGGCTTTTTCACAGCCTTATGCACATACGCAGTGTTTGGCATCTCTGCGGCGGCCACATGTCGATCCAAGTGGGCGCGGCTACGCTCTTGGTGTTGCTTCTCACAGGGCTGCTGATGCTGGGCTTGGCGTGGTTTTTTGGCGCAACAGCCTTGCATGGCTTGGTGCAACACTGGCCAAGCGATGTGCTGTTGCGCAGCACCGTGGTGGCATTGGCTGCGCTCACGCTGCCCCATGCAGTGATAGTGGGGCATTTTTCAAAACAACTGGTGGTGCATTAAGATAGCGGGCAAACCCATTGCCATGCCATGATCATCACCAGCCTGCTCGATACCGATCTGTATAAATTCACCATGATGCAGGTGGTGCTGCACCAGTTCCCCAGTGCGCAGGTGGAATACAGCTTCAAATGCCGCAACCCGGGTGTGCAGCTAGCACCCTTTGCAGCTGAGATTCGCGAAGAAATCAAAAGCCTGTGCGGTTTGCGTTTTTCGGATGCTGAGCTGTCTTACCTGCGTGGCATGCGTTTTATTAAGAGTGATTTTGTGGATTTTCTGGGCTTATTCAGGCTCAATGAAAAATACATCGACATCGTGCCCCTGCCCAATGGCGAGCTAAAAATCACGGTGCAAGGGCCTTGGCTGCACACCATTTTGTTTGAAATTCCGGTGTTGGCCATTGTGAATGAAGTGTATTTTCGCAATACCCTCAAAGTGCCCGATTTGATGGCAGGGCGCAGGCGCTTGGACGACAAAATTGCGCTCATGCGCGGCGAAGGTTTGGCCGACTTGAAAATTGCCGATTACGGCACACGCAGGCGCTTGAGCAAAGCGTGGCACGAAGAAGTGCTGCGCGTGCTCAGTGCCAAGCTGGGTGCTAGCCCCGCGCCCACAGGCCAGTTTGCAGGCACGAGTAATGTGTTGTTTGCTATGAAATTAGGCCTTACCCCGCTGGGCACCATGGCACATGAGTATTTGCAAGCCGCGCAAGCGTTGGGCCCGCGCCTGCGTGACAGCCAAATTTTTGCCTTTGAATCTTGGGCCAAAGAATACCGTGGCGACCTTGGCATTGCGCTGAGTGACGTATACGGTATGAGCGCTTTTTTACGCGATTTTGACATGTATTTTTGCAAGCTGTTTGACGGCGCGCGCCACGACAGCGGCGACCCATTTGCATGGGGCGAGCGCCTGCTAGCCCACTACAAAGCCAACCGCGTAGACCCGCAAACCAAGATACTGATTTTCAGCGACGGCCTGACCGTGCCGCGCACTATAGAGCTCTACCAGCGCTTCAAAGGCCGCTGCCAACTGGCCTTTGGCATAGGCACCAACCTAACCAATGACCTTGGCGATGCACCAGCCCATGTGCCGCTGCAAATTGTGATGAAAATGGTGTGCTGCAACGGCCAGCCTGTAGCCAAACTCTCTGACACACCGTCTAAAAATATGTGTGAAGACGAAAAATACATGGCCTACCTTCGTCAGGTTTTTGACATACCCCAGCCTGCATAATGCAAGCCTAGTTGTAGAAAGAATCCAGATGCATTTTTTACTTAAATCCGTTTTTTTGCTCGCAACTTTTAGCAACCCGCAGTGGGCATTGGCAGCCGAAATCAACGGAAGCCAACTCTCTGCTGTGTGGGGTATTCCATTCGCAGGCATTTTGCTGTCAATTGCCTTGTTGCCCTTGCTCACCCCGGGTTTTTGGCACCACCATTTTGGCAAAATCACGGCGGCTTGGGCTGCTGCATTTTTTCTGCCCTTCACAGCGGTGTTTGGTTTGGGCGCAGCCGCCGTCGGCTTGGTGCATGCCCTCTTGGCAGAATACATCCCCTTTATTGTGCTGCTCACTGCGCTCTACACCGTGGCTGGCGGCATCCATATTCGCGGCAATTTGCATGGCTCGCCGGGGCTCAACACCAGTATTTTGGCCATTGGCGCGGTGCTGGCCAGCTTCATGGGCACCACCGGCGCGTCCATGCTGCTCATACGTCCGCTGCTGCGCGCCAATGACAACCGCCAACACAAAGCGCATGTGGTGGTGTTTTTTATCTTCATTGTGTCCAATGCGGGAGGCTCGCTCACGCCACTGGGCGACCCACCTTTGTTTTTAGGCTTTCTCAAAGGCGTTGATTTTTTCTGGACGGTGAAACACATCTTCCCCGAAACCTTGTTTTTAATCGGCTCCCTATTAGCTATTTTTTATGCCTTGGATTCATGGTTTTACCACCGCCGCGAAGAGCTATTACCCGTCGACCCCACGCCTGACAGCAAGCGCATCAGCTTTGAAGGAGCGCCCAATTTTGCGCTGCTGGCCACCATTGCATGCTTGGTGCTGATGAGCGGTTTGTGGAAGTCTGGTGTGTCGTTTGAGGTTTTAGGCACGCCCGTGGGGCTGCCCGGCTTGGTGCGCGATCTGGGCTTGGTGCTGGTGGGTGTGCTGTCGTTCAAATACACCGCGGCTAAGGTGCATGCAGACAACCAATTTTCGTGGGCACCCATGCTGGAGGTGGCCAAGCTGTTTGCAGGTATTTTTCTCACCATTATTCCCGTGATTGCCATGCTCAAGGCAGGGTTAGACGGCCCGTTTGCACCCGTAGTGGCGGCAGTCACCCGGCCTGATGGCACGCCCAATCCGGCAGCTTATTTTTGGGCGGCGGGCTTGCTCAGCTCATTTTTAGACAACGCGCCCACCTACTTGGTGTTTTTCAACACCGCAGGCGGCGATGCCAAAGTGCTCATGACCACGCTGGCTCCCACGCTGGCTGCCATCTCAGCAGGTGCTGTTTTTATGGGCGCCAACACCTATATCGGTAATGCGCCCAACCTCATGGTCAAAGCCATAGCCGAAGACCGAGGCCTGAAAATGCCCAGCTTCTTTGGCTACATGGCGTGGTCAGTGGGCGTGCTCGTTCCTTTGTTCATCATCATGACATTCATTTGGTTTTGATCTGCTATTAAATAAGTGTGCTTCTATTTAAATAGCAAACAATGACCATATAACGCTGACATTGCCATGAATATATTTAATTTCACCTAAAAATATGACCAAACCTGCCATTCTCATAGCCCGCGCCGTTTTCCCCGAAACCTTGGCCAAACTGGCCCAATACTTCACGGTGGAGTCCAACCAAGAGGACGTGATTTGGAGCCGCGAGGAGTTCACGACGCGTCTGCAAGGCAAGGCAGGTGTGTTTACTACTGGCGGCGAGCGCATTGACGCGGCCTTGCTGGCCGCCTGCCCAGAGCTTAAAATTTGCGCCAACATGGCCGTGGGGTATAACAATTTTGACGTGCCCGCCATGACCGCCGCTGGCGTGCAAGCCACCAATGCCCCCGATGTGCTCACCGAGACCACCGCCGACATGGCCTTTGCCCTGCTCATGGCCACCGCCCGGCGCGTGAGCGAGAGCGAGGCGTATTTGCGCGCAGGCCAGTGGACCAAGTGGAGCTACGACATGTTCATGGGCGCTGACATCCATGACTCCACCCTAGGCATCTTGGGCATGGGCCGCATCGGCCAAGCCATCGCACGGCGCGGTGCGCTGGGCTTTGGCATGCAGGTGGTCTACCACAACCGCAGCCAGCTAGATGCCGCCACCGAAGCCAGTGTCAACGCCCGCTATGTCAGCAAAACCGAACTATTCCAGCAGGCCGACCACATCGTCTTGGTCGTGCCCTACAGCGCCGAGTCCCACCACACCGTGGCCGCCTTTGAGATCGCCCTGATGAAGTCCACAGCCACGCTCATTAACATCGGCCGAGGCGGCCTGATAGACGAAAACGCGCTGGCCGCAGCATTAGCCGCCAACCAAATTTTGGGCGCTGGTTTGGACGTGTTTGAAGGCGAGCCCACCGTCAACCCCGCGTTACTGGCACTCAAAAACGTAGTGCTCACCCCCCACACCGGTAGCGCCAGCGCCCCCACCCGCCGCGCCATGGCCAATTTGGCGGCGGACAATTTGATTGGGTATTTGACGGAGGGGAAAGCTTTGACACCGTTGAATGCGCCCTTGAATACACAGCTCGGCAGAGCCAACGCATAGCCTTGCCTTCGGGCGTGGTGGCATCGTGCAGTTCTAACCGAGGCCTGTCGACCACGTCAGTCGGCTGGTTTTACGCAAAATAAAGGGCAATCCGATCAGATGTCCAAGTGGCCACGCCAGCGCCAAAAAAATCCGCATCTTCTGTCCAAACTGGACAATCCAAGCGCATAGCGCAGGCTAATACTGGCCAATCATCTGCATCGCGCATGGCAATTCGCTGCAACGCCTGCACTTGCAAGTCTGTGTATAGAGCAGCATCCATGGATTGGACAATCTTTTCAAGATGATCCAATACGAGCATGGCCGTAGCAGGATCGATGCCTCGTTTTTTCAGCAAAGTTGGAAGGTATTTGCGAGCATCCGCATAGGCTACGTCGGGCGCAAAAAATTTGACTGTTCCAGCGTTGTCCACAACCAGTTCGCGAACACGCCGCCCCAACACCGCACGAATCAGAATATTCGCATCCAAAACAATCGCCTTGCCACTCATGCTGCTTTGGCTTTCGGCTTTTTCGCGGCTGGGCTTGCTTTATTTCGCGCTGCTTTAAAGTCAGCAACCACAGACTCAATATCTATCGCTTTTGTGGCAAGCAGCTTATCCAGCGCCTTGCTGGCTTTTTTCAAAGCCGCCGTGTCGGCTTCTACTTGTCCCTGCGCGGGTATAAAGTAGCCTATGGTGTGCCCATGCCGTGTGACCGCCACGGGCATATTTGATGCAATGTAGTCAGCCAAATCAGCGCGGAACTCGCGAATGCCTACTCTTGCTGTTTCCATGTGGTTTCCTTTGAATTTGTGAATCTTTGTGTACACATTTTACGTCAAAAATGGATGTCTGTTATATGCGTTCGAATGCGGTTAAACGCAACCATATATGTCAATCGTGTTGCTACTAAACTACTCGGCAGCCATCCGTAGCTACTGCCAGAGTTGCTGGCAGCGTAGTAGCGCGCAGGACTATGCAGTTTCAACCGTATCGTGCCGCCTAATCCGTGCCAACACATCCGCCATCGCTTGGCGGGCAAGTTCGGTGTCGTAGTGGGTTTGTAGGTTGATCCAGCTTTGTGCATTGGTGCCAAAAAACGCAGCCAAGCGCAGCGCAGTGTCCACCGTGATGCCGCGCAGGCCTTTGACTATCTCGTTGATGCGCCGCGCGGGCACATCAATGGCTTTGGCCACGGCATACTGGCTCAAGCCCATGGGCTTTATAAAATCTTCCAGCAAAATAATGCCAGGGTGCGACAGTGCAACTTCACGGGGCATGGCGTTTTTCCTTATTCATCAATGGTAGTCCACAATTTCAAGCTGCTGCGCATGGCCATCTGCCCAGACAAAGCAAATCCGCCATTGGTCGTTAATACGAATACTATGCTGCCCAGCTCGGTTACCGCGCAAAAGCTCAAGGCGATTGGCGGGCGGAATGCGCAAAAAATCTAAGCCACTAGCTGCATGAATTTGCTGTAGCTTGCGCATTGCAACTGCTTCAAAATTAACAAATCTAGCGATTCGTCGCCCGTCAAAAAACGCTTGCGTGTCCTTGCACTTGAAACTTTCAATCATTGCTTAAATAATAACGGCATTCGTTACTAATGTCAACAGCCATTGCCATTCCAAGCCGAGCAGCCCTAAAAACTAGACCCCGGCTGCTGCAAAAATTCAATCTCCTGCGCTGTCGATTCGCGCCCAAGTATCTTGTTTCTGTGTGGATAACGCCCAAAACGGTCAATAATGGCCTTGTGCTGCAAGGCAGCCTTGAAGTTTGCCTCTAAGCCCGGAGCGCTAAACAAACGTTCGCTGTGCCCATGAATTAGCGCCGACTCGCTGTGCATGTAGGGCATATACAAAAACGCCCGCTGCGGCGCAGGCAGCGCCTGATCAGCCCCAATGCGCACCGCCTCTTGCGCCAGCGCCAGCACCATCGGGTCGCAAGCAAAAGCCAAAGCCGTGCCACGGTGCATATTGCGCGAGAATTGATCCAACACAATGATTTCCGCCAACCGCCCCTGCGCGGTTGTTCGCCACTCAAAAAGCTCACCCGCACTGGCCGCGCGGTGCAGCTCGCCAAATCGCGCCTGAATCGTCTGGTCAAGCGCAGCGTCAACGCGCCACCACTGGGCTGGGGTGAGTTCTTCGAACCAGAAATTTAGGATTGAGATTTGCATTTGATTTGCTCAGTTTTGGGCTTCAAAAGGTTAACGTTTGACATGAGGGGGCCGCAAAAGGCGCAGCCTTTTGTGGGTCCCCTCGATGGAAGGGTTAGGCGGCACTATCACGCGGGGCTATGCCTCGGAACTAGCGCGCACACCACTGCTTCTCGCAAGGGATTCCATTCCCGTCGCCGTCCATCTTTGCACCGGGGCAGTTGGCAAGGAAGTACTTTGCTTCGGCACACGACTTCATTTGTGCGCAATATTGTCGCCCGTCGCAACTGAAGCCAATGGACACGCTAGGCGCCGGCGGAGCGACCTTATCGGGGGCTGATGCCGCAGCCGCCGCACGTCGCTTCTTCTCTTCGGCGTTCAGCTCTTGAATGGTCGGAGTCTTTCGAACTTGATCAGATGGACAGGGGCCTTGCTGATAAGTGACGGTGCCGTTAAGCACACACTTGTTCGATGGCGCAGCTACGACTCCGGAGGCCGCGAGCACAAGACCGGCAACCAGGGAAAGGATGGATGAGGATTTGCGCATAGTCGTGTGGATTTTGAGTTGACGCGATAGTGTGCGACTGAGTGTGGCTTGTTGTGCCGCCTAACGTAATGTCTGCCGCAAAACCTGCAAAATAATCTGGCGACTGCGATATACATTCATTTCTAGAAACCTTTGAAAGCGGCTTGGGTATTGATTTTCAAGTAATTAACTGTATAAATATTCAGTTATAATTACTCCCATGAAACCCCGCAAGCCTGTTTTGCTATCTGTATGCTGAATTGACCAAGACAAGGAGCATATTCATCGTCTCCACTATAGCCTAAGCGCTGAAAAAATCTACCTCAGTGGCCGAAATAGTTCCTTCGTTGGCCTGATTTGCTCCATCCGTGGGGTATGCGTGCTTGTGAAATTTGGGGTTTATTTTTCAAACAACCCAACAGCTTAGGTTAATAATCTACAATGTCAATTATTCGTGTCAACAATAGCCGCCTTGTGGTCTATGGAAATGACCACCCACCGCCACATGCGCACGCATTGGGCGCGGGCTGGGAGTTGCGGATTGCGTTGACTGAGCAGCCTTCGCTGCTCACCGTAGCTGGCAGCCCTAAACGTCAGGAGATTGCCTTGGCATTGTTGGATGTGCAGCAGCATTTAACTGCGCTGCGCGATTTTTGGAAGGAATACCATGGCTGATACCATTTACCCTGATTGGGTGGAGCGCGAGTTAAGCCGCGTTGACGGGCTTACTGCGCAGAGCGCCAGCGCTTTGGCGCAGCAACACCGCCATGCGCTAGCAGCGCATTTTGACGTGGTGCGCGGGCGGATTATGCTGGCGCTGGACAATGGGGCGGAGTTTTCGTTTCCGCCTGCATTGGCCATGGGCTTGGTCGATGCCACGCCCGCGCAGTTGGCAGACATTGTGCTTTCGCCGCTGGGCACTGGGCTGCATTGGCCGCAGTTGGACGTGGATTTAACGGTGGATGGGTTGCTGCAAGGCGTGTTTGGCAGCCGCGCGTGGATGCGCAGCCACGCGGCGCGGGCGGGGGCGGTGCGTTCGTCTGCCAAGGCCAACGCTGCGCGGGTTAACGGCGCTAAGGGTGGGCGGCCTCGCAAAGTGCAGCCTGCGGTGTGATAGGCTATTTTTTGAAGTGGAGGCTGAGGCTTGACGCTAAACCGAAACTTTAGAAACCAAAGGAAAAGCCATCGGATTGCGAATGGACTCCACGGATAAATCGGCATCCAGCTGCGGCCAATACAAGTGGTTTGGCATAGGCCACTCTAGGTCTGAAAGCTGCTCAACAGTGGCTTTTTTAAACCAAGGAAATTGTTCAAACGGCACAAGCAGTTCTTCATCGTCAAGCAGCACCCAAAAGCTGTTTTTTGAAATGTGGATAACTTTAGCATTTAAAGGTGCAGTTCCTTGCATATTGGCTTTCCATCGTGTGTGCCTGAATCGGGTGAATTTTACGGAGGTTGAGGTTGCGTGTGCTGCTTTGATTTTGCATCCATTGCTTCTTGGTTAAATCTAGCCGTGAATACCCAGCCAGCACAGTTAGACTATCCCTATGGATTTTTCTTTTGCTTTGATACTGGCGCTGCTCAATCTATTGTTGCTGATTGGCTTGTTTACATGGATTTTTTGGCGTTTACCTAACACTGTAGAGCGTGACCAGCTCCTGAAACAGGAGCAATTGGCGCAGCATGTGGATATGAAGGCGACGCTGTCCACCGCCAATGAACGCCTCGAGCGCGAGCTGCGCACGCAAATCACCGAATCAGAACGCGGCGGGCGCGCTGAGATGGCGCAGTCGTTGGGGACGATTCAAACCCAGCTGACGCAGAGCCTGACTGCTTTTCAGGGCAACCTGACGCAGCAGCTGGCGCACATATCGGAGAGCAATGCGCGGCGCATGGGCGAGGTGCGCGACACGCTGAATGTGCAGCTGGCCCAATTACAGGCCAGCAACACGGCCAAGCTTGATGAGATGCGCCAAACGGTGGATGAAAAACTGCAAGCCACGCTGCAAACGCGGCTGGGCGAGAGTTTTAAACAGGTGGCTGACCGCTTGGAGCAGGTGCACAAGGGCTTGGGCGAGATGCAAAACTTGGCCCAAGGCGTGGGGGATTTGAAGCACCTCTTAACCAATGTGAAAACGCGGGGGATTTTTGGCGAGGCGCAGCTGGGCGCGCTGCTTGAGCAAATATTCTCGCCCGAGCAATATGCCGTGCAGGTGGCCACCATACCGGGTAGCAAAAACATGGTGGACTACGCCGTGCGCCTGCCGGGCAGGAGTGATGACGGTGCGCCGCTGTGGCTGCCGATAGACGCAAAATTTCCCAACGAAGACTACGAGCGCCTGCTGGATGCGCAGGAGCGCGCCGATGTGCTGGGCGCTGAGGTGGCGGCAAAGGCGCTGGAGCAGCGGATTCGGCTAGAAGCAAAATCCATAGCAGACAAATACGTGGAGCCGCCCCACACCACCGATTTTGCGATACTCTTTTTACCATCCGAGGGCCTGTATGCCGAGGTGCTACGCCGCCCGGGGCTGATGGACCATTTGCAGCGCGACTACCGCGTGACGCTGGCTGGGCCCACCACCCTGCTGGCCATGCTCAATTCATTGCAAATGGGTTTTAGAACACTGGCACTGGAAAAGCGCAGCTCTGAGGTCTGGCAGGTGCTGGGCGCGGTGAAAACCGAGTTTGGCAAGTTTGGTGTCTTTCTAGACAAAGCGCAAAGCCAGGCTGAAACGGTGGTGTCGACTCTCAAACAAGCGCAGACACGGACCAACGTGATGAACCGCGCGTTGAAAAAGGTAGAAGCTTTGCCCGAGGCCGAGACGCAAAGCTTGCTGCCGCTGGATAAAGAGCCAGAAGAAGGCTGAGGTAACAACCCAAGTGAATAATTCCCTCTCGCGCCCATTGGTGCACCTGATCTTTGGGCAGGTTTGCCTGCACGGTGCCATGGCGGGCATGCGTATGGCTGCGCCGCTGTGGGCGCTGCGCGAGGGCTTTAGTGCAGCGGCGGTGGGCGTGTTGCTGGCGCTGTTTGCGTTAACCCAAGTGTTTTTGGCTATCCCTGCGGGGCGCTATGCCGATGCGAATGGGTTGAAAAAACCAGTGGGGTTTGCCATCATTTTGGCTACCAGCGGCATGCTGCTGGCCACGGCTTACCCGCACATCGTCACGCTGGGCATTGCCGCGCTGTGCAGCGGCGGTGCTACGGGTATTGCGGTGATTGCGCTGCAGCGCCACGTGGGCCGTGCGGCTGAAAACCCGCTGCAGCTCAAGCAGGTATTCAGTTGGCTGTCGATCGGCCCAGCGGTGTCTAACTTTTTAGGGCCGTTTACCACCGGGCTGTTGATTGACTTTGTGAGCTTTCGCGCAGCGTTTTTGTTTTTGGCTTTGCTGCCCTTGGCCACATGGTTTTGGGTGCATAAAACCAAAGAGCTGCCCGCTATTGCGCCCAAGACGCAAGAGAAAAAGCAGTTTTGGGATTTGCTGCGCGAGCCGCTGATGCGCCGCCTGATGATAGTCAACTGGCTGCTGTCGTCGTGCTGGGATGTGCATACCTTTGTGGTGCCGCTGCTGGGCCACGAGCGTGGGTACAACGCCAGCGTGATCGGCACCATCTTAGGTGCGTTTGCTATTGCTGCGGCGTCCATACGCATCTTGCTGCCCGTGCTGGCGCACAGCCTGCGGGAATGGGCGGTGATTACTGTGGCCATGGTGATGACGGCCATGCTGTTTGCGGTGTACCCGTTGATGCCCACCGCGCTGTCGATGGGTGTGTGCTCGGTGTTTCTGGGTTTCACACTGGGCTGTGTGCAGCCGATGATTATGAGTACGCTGCACCAAATCACGCCTGAAGAACGCCATGGCGAGGCGTTGGGCCTGCGCCTGATGGCCATTAACGGGTCTAGTGTGCTAATGCCGATGATTTTTGGATTAGCGGGCGCAGCCATTGGCGTAGCAGGGCTGTTTTGGGTCACCGGGGCTTGCGTGGGGGCAGGTGCTCACCTGGCCAGCAGGCTCAAACTGTCTTGAATAGCCTTGAATAGCCTTGAACAGCCATAACAGTCTTAGGCAATCTGCATATTTATACTTGCCCACATGAACACAGCACAACGTGATGGGTTATTGCTAGCAGCCAGCGCCGTGCTGGGCATGGTGATGATGAACAGCCCTTGGGCTGGCGCGTTTGAGCACACTTTGCAGACACCGGTGCAAATAGGCATTGGCAGCGCAGTGCTGCAAAAACCCATTGCGCTGTGGATCAATGACTTTTTGATGGCCATTTTCTTTTTGGCTGTGGGCATTGAAATTAAGCACGAATGGCAGCACGGCGCACTGTCTACACCGCAGGCCAGGGTGCTGCCGTTTGGCGCAGCGCTGGGCGGCATGGCGGTGCCTGCTTTGATTTATGTAGCGTTTAACTGGAGCCAACCCGCTAATCTGTCCGGCTGGGCTGTGCCGTCGGCTACCGACATTGCCTTTGCTCTGGGCTTGATGGCGCTGGCCGCACCTAAAACGCGACCCATGCTGCTGGCGTTTTTAACGGCGGTGGCGGTGCTAGACGACTTGGGTGCCATCATCGTGATTGCGCTGTTCTACACCGAGCAGTTAAGTAAGACGATGCTGGCCTTGGCTGCGGTGGCCGTGCTGGCTTTGTTTATTTTGTCTAGCCTGCGCGTGCGTCGCGTGTGGCCTTATGTGGCTGTGGGGCTGCTGCTGTGGCTGTGCGTGCTGAAATCTGGCGTGCACGCTACGCTGGCAGGCGTGGTGATGGGGCTGCTGATACCCAGCTCGCAGGATGAGCCGAACTCGAGTGACCCTAAATTTAGAGTTCTTAACCCTAGCAAAGCGATTGAACACACCATTAAGCCGTGGATTAGCTGGGTGATATTGCCGCTGTTTGGTGTGGTGAATGCTGGGGTTGCGCTGAGTGGGTTTGGTTGGGCTGCGTTGGCGCAGCCCGTCACCCTGGGCATTGCCTTTGGCCTGCTGCTGGGCAAACCAGTGGGCATATTGCTAGGTATTTGGGCGGCTAGCAAGGTGGGTGGTGGGCTGCCGCAGGGTTTGAAGCTGGTGGACTACTTGCCTGTGGCTTGCTTTTGCGGCATTGGTTTTACCATGGCGCTGTTTATGGCTACTTTGGCATTTGACGCAGGCTCGGCCGCTGCCAGCGCAGCTAAGTTGGGTGTACTGATGGGTACGTTGATGGCCTTGGCGTTAGGCACCGTAGTGGCACGCTGGCGCGGCTAAATTGTGACGATGGTGGCATTTACCGCAGCTAAAGCGCATACTCGCGCTTTTAAGCCATATCCGAAGGATTCGCCATGACCCTATGCCCTATTGCCATTGCTGTTGGTTGCCAAAAATGCCCCGTTTTTAAAGTGTGCCCCGTTAAAAGCGTGATTGGCGACAGCACAAAACCAGATGCCAGCAAACCTGAAGCTAAAAAGACTGCAGCTAAGGGTAAAAAGTAAAAAAACTAATCAAATCAGCTGGTAGTCCAAGTATTTATTG
>JAYTMT010000318.1:0-3021 GCA_043728315.1 Polaromonas sp.
AAGCGCGTGGTGATGGGCGAAGACGAGGGCACCTTGGTGCATGTGTAGAGGTTTGAAACCTTTGCAATGCACCAGGGATAAAAAGCATAAGCTACGCCAGAGATAGGATAACGACAGGAGTTGGATCATGAGTATTGCAAATATTAAAACCAGTACCGAAGGCAAAATGGCTCAGTCGATTGAGTCCTTGAAGCACAACTTGGGCAAAATTCGCACGGGGCGTGCCAACCCCGCTATTTTGGACAGCATCATGGTGGAGTACTACGGCTCCATGGTGCCACTGTCGCAAGTGGGCAGCGTCAGCCTCTTGGATTCGCGCACCATCAGCGTACAGGTGTGGGAAAAGGGCATGGGCCCGAAGATTGAAAAAGCTATCCGCGACAGTGACTTGGGTGTCAACCCCGCGTCTATGGGCGACTTGATTCGCGTGCCCATGCCCTCGATGAGCGAGGAACGCCGCAAAGAAATGACCAAGCTGGTACGCAACGAAGGCGAGAGCAGCAAAATAGCGATTCGTAATTTGCGCCGCGATGCTAACGAGAGCATCAAAAAACTGGTGAAAGACAAAGAGGCCTCCGAGGACGACCAAAAACGCTCCGAGGCGGACACACAAAAAGTCACCGATAAATTTATTGGCGATGTAGACCGCTTGGTGGCAGACAAAGAAAAAGAGATTTTGTCGGTTTGAATATCTTTCGCAGCCTAAAAACCGTTGCCCGCGTGCCTACCGTGCAAATCCCACACCATATCGCTATCGTGATGGACGGCAACGGCCGCTGGGCCAACAAGCGGTTTTTGCCGCGCGTGGCAGGTCACCGGCAAGGTGTTGAGTCGTTACGGCGCTGCGTACGCGCCTGCGCTGACCGCGGTGTGAAGGTACTCACCGTATTTGCGTTTTCGTCCGAGAACTGGAGCCGTCCTAACGAAGAAGTCTCAGGCTTGCTGGAGCTGTTGGCGGGCGCACTGGCGCGCGAGGTGCAACCCCTGAACGACAGCGGCGTACGCATCTGTTTTATTGGCGACCGCAGCCGCATGTCAGACAAGGTGCGCGGTGGTTTTGCCCAAGCCGAGGCTGACACCAAGGCCAACACGCGAATCTTGCTGAATGTATGTTTTAACTACGGAGGCCGCTGGGATATTGCGCAAGCAGCTAGCAAATTAGTAGCAGATGGATTGCCCATCACCGAAGACAATCTCAGCCAAGCGATGGCGCTGGCCCATGTGCCCGACCCTGATCTGGTGATCCGCACCGGCGGCGAACACCGCATCAGCAATTTTTTGCTTTGGCAAAGTGCCTACAGCGAACTGCATTTCACAGACGCCTTGTGGCCTGATTTTGACGAGGCTGCGCTTGATATTGCACTGGCCGACTACGCCAGCCGGGAAAGACGTTTTGGCAAAACCACCGAGCAGTTGGGCGCAGGAGCCGTGCAAAGCACACAGCCTGCAGTGCAACCCAGGCTTCGCGCCAGTGCTGCCTGAATAAAACTGAAGCAAACCTTAAGCCATGCTTAAACAGCGCATCATCACCGCACTGGTGTTACTGGCTATTTTGCTGCCTGCATTGTTTGCCGCGCAACCAGAATGGTTGATGCTGGTGGCGCTTGTTTTGATGGTGCTGGCAGCGTGGGAGTGGGGCCAGCTTAACGGCTATAGCAAAAAAGCGTCATGGTGGGTGGCACTGGACTGTGCTGCGCTGTGCGCCGTAGCGTGGCGGCTAGGCCTGCCCTACCGCAGCACCCCTACGCTATGGATACTGGCAGGCTGCGTGTGGGTGCTGCTGGGCGCGCTGCTGCTGCAGCGCGGCGTGGCAGGGTGGCCGCGCATGCACCGCTGGATGCGCATGGTCGGTGGCGTGCTGGCGCTGACACTGGCCTGGCTGGCCGTAGCCCAAGCGCGCGTGGTAGGCATTAATTTGCTGTTGTCGATCTTGGTGCTGGTGTGGGGCGCAGATGTGTTTGCCTATTTTGCAGGCCGTGCTTTTGGCAGGCGCAAGCTGGCGGTTCATATCAGCCCCGGCAAAAGCTGGGAGGGCGTTTGGGGCGGCATGGTGGGCGTTTTGGTGGTGGCGGGTGTGTGGATGGCGGTTGACACTGCTTGGGGCATCGCAGTGCCTAGTCTGTACACCCGTTTGGCCCAGCATGGCCTGTGGTTGTTGGCATTGGCCTTGTTATTTCTATGTGCGATGAGTGTGGTGGGGGATTTGGTAGAGTCGCTGGTCAAGCGCAGTGCAGGTGCCAAAGATTCCAGCCAGCTACTGCCCGGCCATGGCGGTGTGCTGGACCGGGTAGACGCCCTGCTGCCTACCTTGCCATTGGCGATGATGTTATGGTCATTGCTGGCTTGAATTGACCTGGCTTGGCTACTAAAAGCATTAATGACTAAACAACGCGTTACCGTATTAGGCTCCACAGGTTCAGTGGGTAAAAATACACTTGATTTCGTGGCACGGCATGCTGATCGCTACGAGGTGTTTGCACTGACAGCGAACATCAATGTGGACGAGATGCTGGCCCAGTGCGAGCAGTTCAGACCCCAAGTGGCGGTGATGGCAGATGCCGCTGCAGGGCACTTGCTAGCCCAAAAAATCAGAGAAAAATCATTAAAAACCCAGGTAGATACTGCTCAAGCAGCTATTGAAAATGTAGCATCTTGCGGTCAAACCGATATTGTGATGGCCGCTATTGTGGGCGCGGCTGGCTTGGCGCCCAGCTTGGCGGCAGCGCGCGCAGGCAAGCGTTTGCTATTGGCCAATAAAGAAGCCTTGGTAGTCGGAGGCGCTTTGTTCATGCAAGCGGTAGTGCAGGGCGGCGCTACTTTGCTGCCGATCGACAGCGAACATTCTGCGGTATTCCAAAGCCTGCCTGAGCAGCGCAATACGTGGGCCAGCAGGGTAGAGAAAATTATTCTGACAGCTTCTGGTGGCCCTTTTCGCACCCGTGACATTAGTACATTCAATGCCATTACCCCCGAAGAAGCCGTGGCACACCCCACGTGGGATATGGGCCGCAAGATATCCGT
>JAYTMT010000319.1:0-14444 GCA_043728315.1 Polaromonas sp.
TGTGCACCGTGGTGTCCAGCAGCTGGCCCTGCAACTTGTCGGGTGCTTGGTCGGCCAAAAAGTCTTTGCTGCCGTGTCCGCGAATACGCAGCGCGTGGCCATTGCTGTGCGCAGCGCGGACGCGATCAGTCAAATCTAGTAGTGAAGAATCCATAGGCTAATGTTAGCCGGGCTAAGCCTGGTGTGCGGCTTCAGCCGTGTGAATTTTTTGCACAGGGTTTGTGAAGTAGAGCTGTATATTTCTTATTTTGCATTTAGTTTGATCTTAGTATGCTATAAATATAATAGCTAACTATTCAATAAATACTTGGACTATAGCCCGATTTGACCTGATTAGCCATCTGCCTCAGATGCTGAAAAATAACCGTTCGGGCTGAGCTTGTCGAAGCCCTCATAAACCCTTCGACAAGCTCAGGGTGAACGGGTTGGATATCTGAGGCAGATGGCTAATCAAGCAAACCATTACGTTTTGGTATTCTTTTGCGTCTTCTGCGAAACCTTCGCGTCCTCTGCGTTCAAAAAAGGATTTTTCTTCGGTATCTGTGTCGCCCAAGCCCGCAAAACCGCATAGCTGCGCCAAGGCCGCCAAGCCTGTGAGGCCGCCTCGGCCGCCCGCGCGGGGTGCTTGTCGCCGCGCACGCTCAGCGCGTTGTGCAGCGCCACATCGCCTGCAGGAAAGGCATCGGGCCAGCGCAGTGCGCGCATGGCAATATATTGCGCCGTCCAGTCGCCAATGCCGGGCAGGGCTTTGAGCTGTTCGATGGTGGCGAGTGCGTTAGATGTTGCGTTCAGCTCGATACCACCCGCAGCCACCGCGCGAGAAAGCGCAATGATCGCTCCCTGCCGCTGGCGTGCAATGCCCAGCTCGCCCAGTTGTTCGGGTAAAACACCAGCCAAAATCTCGGGCGCGGGGAAAAGCTTGGTGATTTGCGGGAACGGTGTCTCTATTGCTTGCCCAAAGCGATCCACCATGCGCTGCACAAAGCGCCGCCCCGCCGCTACCGTGACCTGCTGGCCGACAATGGCACGAATGGCCACCTCAAAGCCATCGAGCGCGCCCGGCACGCGCAGCCCCGACTGGTTGGGGAAATGCGCGCCCAGCACCGTCTCTATGGCCGCTGGATTGGCATCCAAGTCAAAGGCGGCGCGCACACGGCGGATGATTTGCGGCAGCGCAGGCCGCAGCGATTGACCCACTTGCAACACCAGCACACTGCGCGAAGCGTCAAAAGCTATGCTGACCCAGCCGCTGAGCTGCTGCGCCCCACTTTTTATAGAAAAACTGCGCAATGTCACAGCCATATGGTCATTGTTTGCTACTGATTCAATAGTATCTAGCTGGCGTATGCGCATAAATTGCAGCATAGCCTGCACGTCATACGGCGGGCGGTAGCCCAGCTGCACAGTGATGCTGGCCTGCGCTGCTGCCTGCCAAGGCTTGGCGCTGCTGCTGGCACTGCGCAACGCCGTGGGCGGCATGCGGTAATGCGCGGCAAATGCGGCATTGAAACGCCGCAAACTGCCAAAACCACTGCTGGCTGCAATATCACCCATGCTGGTGTGTGTGTCGGTGAGCAGCTGCTTGGCGCTCAGCAACCGCCGCGTTTGCAAGTATTGCAGGGGCGAGACGCCCACATGCGCCTCAAATATGCGCCGCACATGCCGGTCACTCACGCCCAGCTTGGCCGCCAACTGCGCCACACTGGGGGCCGCTCCCAAATCGGCTTCGTCCAGCAAGCGCGCTGCCTGCATAGCCAGCGTGTGGGAGGCATCTTGAATCGACCACATCAGCGCATGCGGCGCCAGCTCCGGGCGGCAGCGCAAGCAAGGCCGAAAGCCCGCGCCCTCGGCCTGCGCGGCATGGCTAAAAAATACGCAATTTTCCCGCTTGGGCGGGCGCACCTTGCACACTGGGCGGCAATAAATGCCAGTGCTGGTGACGGCGGTGAAAAAAACACCATCAAAACGCGCGTCGCGCCCGAGCATGGCTTGGTAGTAAGCGTCGTCTTGCGATGGGGTGGGGGTGCTGGCCATAATGCAATCATAAGACCAGCAGTGGGCTATGACTAGCCGTTTTCGGACACGTATAAATACTACTTTCGTGAATCTGCACTGGAAACATTTGTGCGCTATTGGCTGTGCTGGCTTTGAGGTACTGTGGATATGCCTCATTGCCACTTCTTTAGTTTAAAAAAACAATTTCAGTTTAAGAAAATTAAGTATATGTAATTAAAAATACAAAAAAGCAACAATTAGTAACTTTTTGCTTAACCAAGTGGCCACCTGCGCAAGCGGTTTTCGTACACTAGTTACAAGAAGCAATTGAATCGATTTCACCCGTTAGTTTTACGACATGGCCATTATTTTTCCGCTGCGCATTGCTGCGCGTAAATGTTTATCAGCGATTGCCAGCTGCGTGCTGGCAATAGGTGGTTTGCTGGGCTTGCAAGCGGCTTTTGCACATAGTGTGGGCCAAGTGCAAACCACCAAGTTTTTTGCCCCTGAAACCATCCAATACCTCAAAGACAAGGTCACATCGGGCAGCGCCGCCGGCTTTCAGGTGGGCGATGTGGTCACCTATATCATCCAATTTAACCCGATTGCCAATGGTGCCATCACCGGTGTGGCGGGCTACATCACCGACTATATTCCCGCAGGCACCGAGGTGGTGGGGGCCGATATTGTGGCCAAAGACGGCGCTGGCAACTACTACCCTGTGGCACCCAGCCTGCCCGGTGGCATTGACTTTGGCACGGGTAACCGCGCTGCCACGACTTTTTTAACGCCCTTTGCTACTGCGGCTTATGACCCTACTGGGCGCTGCGCCGCTGGCGGCTTTACCAACAACTGCCAAGGCTCAATTGCCGAGGTGTACGCCGATACGGGTGTTTTTTATTCCACCGATGCACGCACAACGCAGTTTCCGCCAGCGCCACTGCGTATCCAGCAAAGTGTGAATGGCTACCAAGTTGCGCCTACTGCCGCCAATGCATTGAACCTTATATTGGGTCAAACCGTAGCCACCACCCACAACCTATGGGATGCTGATCAAACCAATGCATTCGGTTCAACTGCCGCCGCTATTGCCGCACTCGCAGGTCCTAAGTCTGCTGTAGCACCCGTTAAAGCTGCAGCGCCAATTGGCCAAGGCAACGCCCCCTTTTATGCAGGCTCGGCCGTGGCTGGTCCGCAAACGGGCTACCAGCTCGACAACAGCGCACAGGTGGGTCCTTGGCAGCGCATAGCCTACCCCGGCTCGCGCATCGGCAGCAGCAGCGCCCAGCCAGTCACAGTGGCAGGCATATCCAACACCGCAGTCAATGGCGATGTGACCAGCTTAGGCTACAACCTGTCGCTGGCCAACCCCTTGCCCAGCGGCACCAATGCGGTGCGTTGGGCGGTGGGCAAACTGGTGGTGGGCCAAATCAGTTATGTGCGGCTCAAGCTGCGCGTGACCCAGCCTGTGGGGCTAGACGGCATCACCAATGCATCAGAAGTGTTTGGCGGTGACGCAGGTGACGGCGATGCGGGCCAAGACAACACTTGGCGCTACCACGTGCCCAGCGTGGCCGACAACAACTCCAACCTCTTCATTCAAAAAGAGCCCTGCAACTACGACCCCACAGCCACCACCTGTACGCCTTTGCTGGGCACGATTTATCCAGGAAATAGCACCATCACCTACCGTATCACCTATTTCAACTCGGGCAATGCAGTGCAAAACACGGTATCCATCACGGACTACACGCCTTGTCAGGTGGCCTTGGGGGCATCGGTGAAGGTGGGGGCTATCACTGGCCCGCTGGCCGCCTTGGTGACAGTGCCCTATGTGACCACCACCGTGGCCGGAGACTGCGCCTTAACGCCGCAAAAGCGCCACACGATTACCTTTCCCACCATCACTAATTTGGCCGCCGCTGACGGGGGGCTCATTATTTTAAATATTCCGAATACGGCAAACACCGCAAATGACGATGTCATCAACATCGCCAAAATGACATCGGCCAAGGTGCCCTCTGGCATCACATCTAACGCGGTGACCTTTGTGGGCGCTACCACGGGAAGCCCTGTGCTCTTGCTCAATAAAAGCACAGCCGTTGGCACCAGCACCGCAGGGGGCACTGTGCAATACACCGTGGTGTTGCAAAACGTGGGCACAGGCACAGCCACCACAGTGACCACGGCTGATATATTGCCCAGCAACGGTGGCGCGGCCAATGCCCAAACGCGCTTTAATTTTGGCACCGTGACCTCCATTGCCTCGTCGGGCTTAACCACAGTCACCGCATTGGTGGTGAACACCAATACCTCGGCATTATTCACCCCCATCATCAGCCCCTATGACACAGCGGCCTATGCTGCCAACAGCGTGCAGGTGCGATGGAACTTTGGCATAGGCTCAAAATTAGTAGTGGGCGGGGTCATCACCATCACCTTCACGGCCACGGTGGGCAGCCAAGTGTTGGCACAGCCCACGCCCTATTACAACAGCGCAGTGGCGGTGGCTGGCACGATCAGCACCACCGTACTGCCGGACTACCGCGTTGATGTGGCCAGCGTAGCGGGGGTGTCGGTGGCGGGCGCGCTGGCAGTAAGCAAAACGCTAGAGTGCTACTACAGCGGCGGTGTGTGCGTGCCACCAAGTGGTAGCGGCAATATTCCGCAAAACCCGCAGCTGCGCTACAAAATTACCTACCAAAACACCTCGGCCAGCACCATTCCCACGGTGACCTTGGCCGACATACTGCCCTGCCAAGCCAGCGTTGCGACTGGCTCAGTCACGGTTACCGTCACAGCAGTAACAGGACCCATAGGTGTGCCGGGTACGGCCATTGCGGCCTCCAGTGGCAACTGCCCCTCGCTATTTTCTACTGTGGTGTTGGGCACGGCATCGAGCTTGGCGGGTTTCCAAACCGGCTCGGTGAGCGTAGAAATGCTGCTGCGCACCCCCGCCACAACGTCCACAGTGGCCACCAATATTGCTAAGCTGGGAGCCGACCCCAGCTCAGGCTTGGGTACGGCCACTGCGCAGGTGCAAAACTCGGTTATTTCACAGGCGCAGTTGCTGCTCACCAAAACCGCCAACCCAGCCTCGGTAACCAATAATGGCACGGTGGTCTACACCATCACGGTGAGCAACGTGGGCACCACGGCGGCGCAAACCATCACCGTGTACGACTGGCTGCCCACCTTGGCTGCTGGCACTTACACCGTGCCGGACGCCGCCAAGCGCTTTAATTACCAAACACCCAGCACACCAATCTTTACTGGCATCACGGGCACTCCCACATCACTCTTGGTGCCGCCTTCGCAAGCGCCGTATTCATTGGGCGTGTATGCAGGCAACCAGCAGGAGTTGCGCTGGTTTTTTGGCGCGCAAACCTTGGCCGTGGGTGCGAGTTTTAGCATTGTGTATACCGCCACCGTGGGCGCTGCTGTGCCATTGGCTGTGCCGCCCAATTATTATTACAACTACGCCCAAGTGCGCCACGCCAGCAACCAATCGGCCTCAGCCAATGTGGGTACCAATGTGTCGGCGGTAGCTAATCTGAGCATCAGTAAAACCAATGGCATCAGCAGCATAGGCTCGGGGCAAACCACCAGCTACACCGTTACCGTGGCCAATGCGGGTCCGAGCAACGCCGATGGCGCAGTGGTGAAAGACTTTGCAAGCGCTGGCCTGAGCTGCAATACCGTCACCTGCACCGCCACAGGCGGCACCCCCGCCAGCACCTGCCCTGCGGGCCTGCCCAGCAACTTTTTTGGTATTGGTGTGCCAATTCCCACCTTTTCTGCCAATAGCAGCGTGGTGTTTGTTGTCAGTTGTGATGTGCTAGCCAATGGGCAGTAAGGCGGTTTTGGCTTGCGCGGGCTCGGGTTTGCAAGCAGTGTCGATGTTGACATGTGAGCCCCAAATAGAAATGTCACACCCCCGCACGTAAAACTGTCATCCTAGGCCGGGATAAACGACAGAGGTACGGCGAATGGAACAAGAAAGTAAAACGCAAAGGCAGGCAAAGAAAGCGGCTGTATTGCACGAGGTATTGCAAGGGTAACTCACACAAGTGCAGGCAGCGCTTGATTTGGCCCTAAGCAGACGGCAAATCATACGGCTGAGCCAATCCCTGCGCAGACGCGGGCCATCGGCACTGGCGCACCAGCTCATAGGCAGGCCAAGCAACAGGCGCACCAGCGATCAAGAGCAAAAGCGCGTCATCACCATCGTGCAACAGCAGTACAGCGACTTTGGCCCCACACTGGCTGCGCAATACCTGCACGAGCACCACCACTACACAGGCAGCACAGAGCAACTGCGCACGTGGATGATCGCCTCTGGCCTGTGGCAGCCCAAACAGCGGCGCGCCAAACCAAGCCACCCCCTGCGCCAGCGCAGGCCACGCCTTGGCGAACTCGTTCAAATAGATGGCAGTCACCACGACTGGTTTGAAGGCAGGAGCGGCAAATGCTGCTTAACGGCCTTCATCGACGATGCAACGGGGCGCGTCCTAGGGGCACGCTTTAGCCCGCAGGAAACCACCCAAGACTACTTTGCCGTGCTGCACCACTGCGTGCGCACGCATGGCAGCCCACTGGCCGTTTACAGCGACAGGCATGCCATCTTCACCAAACACGACCCCCAAGATCCAGATCCCACCCAGTTCGAGCGCGCACTGCTGCAACTGAGCATCCAGCCCATCTGCGCACGCAGCCCTCAGGCCAAGGGGCGCGTGGAGCGCTTGTTCCAAACCTTACAAGACAGGCTATGCAAAGCCATGCGCATTGACCAGATCAATGACATAGCGCAGGCCAACATCTACCTGAGCGGTTTCATAGCTGAGCACAACAGCCGCTTTGCAGTTGCGGCCCAAGACACTCAGGATGCGCATACCCCTTATGCGGGCACGCCCGAGCAGCTTGCGCGCATTTGTGCGCTGCACCATACGCGCCAACTGGGCAGTAACGGCAGTTTGCGCTTTGAGGGCAGTGTCATCCAAGTGCACAGCCAAGCACACGCGCCTAGCAAAAGCGCACAAGTGGGCGTGGTGCAGTACAGTTGTGATCGCCTAGAAATAGTCTACCGGGACAAGGTTCTGGCGCACCAGCGCTTTGAGCTGCACCCACAGCTATCGGGCAAGCGCTGGGCCAGCGCTAAGGGGATCAATAGTGCAGTGGATGCACTGGCCAAAGAAAAACGGCGGCTGGCTGCTCTGATGGCACAAATGGCGCATCAGGATGCGCAGCGCCGTGCAGGCCAGCATGGCTTTGCTCGCTAGGGCGTTTGTAGCACGCCAGCAACCCAAGATGTTGATTAGGACGCGCTGCATGCATTTGTGGCGAGCAAGCAGCGCTGCCCGCATCAATGGTGGCTGCCTGATCTGATGCTTTCATTCACGGCTTTGAACTGGCATGGTGGGTGCGCTGCTACGCGGCCCTATGGGCCTGCTACATGGGGCTTTGCCCCATACCCCAGTAGCCAATCTTCACTCAATCTTCACTAAACCCGCACCCACATTGAGACCTGTACACTTGCACATGTGTGACATTTCTACTTTGCGCTGAGGTGTGACATTTCTATTTTGCTCTGACACGCTACAAATAGCCGTTTTCGGACATGTGAACTGCTTGCAAAATGAACCAGATTCAAAATCTTGCGCCATCGTTTCAAGTCGACAAAAAAATACCCCGCACAAGGCGAGGTATTGATCAGAGTGTCAAGACTAAGCGTCGAGTCTTGCTCGATTTATGGGTGCTGGCTTAACGTCGTATGCTTGAAACTGTACGAATTGTTGGTGGGTTGGTGCTTGGATCGCTAAAACTGCCAGACGAAACACCGGTCATGAAGTTTGTAATTCCAGTCGTAACAATAGAGTTTGTTCCGGTAAAAGTGAATGCCCCTGTCACTGGATCTGTAGAATTTAAAGAGCATACAAAGCCGCTATTGCTGGTTTTGTCGAAACAGCTTACAGTGCCGTCTCCGTTGATGGTAATAATTTGTGGGCTTCCACCAACTAGTGACGGTACTGTTGAGTCATAAGTACCTTGGTAAGAAGCCGCAGTGAGTGCCAATGGTGCCTCTGGATTGACTGTTGGCATACCTAGTTTTGCCATCAAAGCATTGATCCCAACTAAATTTAAGCGTGCGGTATTGGATACATTTAGTTTGGATTGGTATCCAAAATAAATCTTGCCAGCGCGCTCAACGAAAACGCGGTTGTAAGTCAGCGGCGCTGCTTCGATCGGTGGGTTGCTCAATGTCATTGCACGCCCATCGCCATATGTGGTGATGGTGTAATTGCCAGAACCAATGACGCGACAGTTACGAGGCGAGCCTCCAAAGCGCTGCTTGCAAGCATAGTAGGTGACTGGGTTAGTTCCTGTGCCTTTAAATGCTAGGCGGATAAGCGTATTACCTGTGTAAAAAGCGTTAGCAGTGCCGTTTTGGTTGACTGTGCCCAGAGTACCGATACTTATACTGCTGTTGCCCCAAGCCTCACTAGGAGAATCACCAGAAGAATATGTCACTGAACCAACAGTGAGTGTGCTGGTGTTAAACAAGCAGGGTGTTCCAGGATTGGCACTCACCATGGCCTCAAGGGTTGTCGTGTCTAAAGCAGGCGCATTTTGAAATTCAACAGAACTGCATCCAACACTGGTTGAAGGTGCTCTAGCATCGCCGCCCCCATACACTGCTGCACTGTAACTTTTGACTACGTTGCCGCCGCCTGGATAGTAAGAAATTGCCTCGCTAAGCGGGGTAGTAGTTTGGTAAAACAAATTCGATCCCGCAGGAAAGGTAGTCGTACCCAGTACTGTGGCTGCATTAGCGATGGTTATGTTGGTATAGCCAGAGCTCACGATTTGGTTGTATACCGATAACATGGTTTTGCCAGTGACATCAAATGAGGCGCGACTGCTTTTTCCAGTCTCAAGTTTGTTGCAATACTCATAGCTGCTATTGCCCGCCGCATCGCGAAGAGTAGACGTGTTTTCGTAATTTAGCGCGCATCCCGTCCAAGCACTGCCGTTCCAATGCAAGTCAGCATTTCTTGAGGGCTCGCTACCCATACCCCAAGCAGCAGTTACTCCATTGTTGCTGCGTAAACGGCGCTCTACATAACGCACTAATCCGCCTACGGCTGGAGTGTTTTGTGCTGCAGAGGCAACCATCGTGCGAATAGACCAAGTTGCAGAATTACTGTAACTGAGACCAGACAAGCTCGCGTTAGCAATTATTGGCGCAACAGTGATCGTATTGGCAGCTGCGGTTGTCGCTGCTTGGTTGTTAATGGCCACAAAAGTAGGCACAGACGCAGTTGTTAGCAGTGATGAACTCACTGCTGCCACGATTGCGGCTTCTTTTGCCTTTGGAGTTGATGCAGCCAAATAGGCTGGATTAGTTAATGCCTCAATAAGTTTGGGCAAAATTTCCAGTAACTTTTTCTGAATCGCTTTATTCAAGTCTTGTTGAGATATGACTTGGTCATCAATTGCTTTTGTGCCCACTGCACCAGTTAGATTTTTATTTTGCTCTTGTGTAGTTACAACTACCATGCGTGCAACAGTTTTAGCATCGGGGCTGCCATCAGTGGGGGCCGCTACTTTGGTGAAGTCTTGAAACAAGGACACAGTGATGCCTGTCGCATTTTGCACAGTCTTCTCCGCTTCTGCAATAGTTACGCCAGAGCTAGCGATAGTTTCTTGCACCATGGTTGTCAGCGGGCTCACAACTGATGGTTTGCCAGCGGGGGCAGACATGCTGTAGGGCACGGTCACAGTTCCGTGATCCGCGTCAACTGCGTCTGTGCCAACCAATGCAAGGATTGGGTATTTACCGACATCCGCATTAGGCACCGCTATTGTTACGTTGCCAGCGACGTCTGTTTTGCCTTGTGGTTCATCGGCATCGCACTTGCCGTTTGAGTTTTTGTCCATGCAAACTAGAGCATTTTTGACTGCACCATCGATTACTGTGGTGGATACATCTGTGGTGGTTGGTGCTGCAGGGGTATTTGATGCCGGTGGCGGGGTTGAGGCGGCAGGCAGTGGCGCAACCGAAGGCGATTCGCCGCCACCTCCGCCACAGCCAGCTACCGCAATGATGGCTGCGTTGGCAAAAGCCAGACTAAGCCGTTTAATTTGAAGGTTCATGATGATCTCCTTGGGACAATAGAGTAGATTCCTGCGACTTTTTTTCGTGATTATTGATAGAGAACTGCAGTTTTGTATCTAAATCACGCGCTATTCTAATAAATTTTTTTACCTTCTCACATCCCATAAACATGGGATAAACGCAGAAATTGTACAGTTCATCCTCCATGTGTATGACGGGTTTACCCTTGGATTGCAGGCGCGCAGAGGCTGGGTGGCCTTGTTCTCTACAATGCCCTTATCTTTAATTGACACCAACTGCCATGCAACTCACAGCCTCCTCCTTCAAAGCCTACGACATCCGCGGCATCACCCCCACCGCGCTTAACCCTGAATTTGCACGCGGCTTGGGGCGGGCGTTTGGCACGGTGGCGCTGCGCGAGGGGCAGCGCAGTGTGGCGGTGGGGCGCGATGGGCGCTTGAGCGGGCCGGCCATCAGCGCGGCGCTCGTTGCGGGGCTGGTGGACGCGGGCGTGCAGGTGATCGACGTGGGCATGGTGACCACGCCTATGCTGTATTTTGCGGCCAATACGCTGTGTGAGAGCGGCATACAAGTGACGGGCAGCCACAACCCGCGCGATTACAACGGCTTCAAAATGGTGCTCGGCGGCAGGGCCATTTATGGCGACGAAATTCAGGCGCTGCGCCAAATGATGGAGGCTGAGAGCTGGACTTTGCTGTCCGGCGGCCATGTCCGCAATATCAACGTGGAGCAGCCCTACCGCGACCGTATTGTGGGCGATGTCAAACTCAAGCGCCCCATGAAAATAGTGGTGGATTCGGGCAATGGCATTGCTGGGGCTAGCGCGCCTGCTATTTTTCGTGCACTGGGCTGCGAGGTGATTGAACTCTTTAGCGAGGTCGATGGCAATTTTCCAAACCACCACCCCGACCCGAGCAAGCCAGAGAATTTGCAAGACTTGATGGATGCACTCAAAGCCAATGACGCAGAAATTGGCTTTGCTTTTGACGGCGATGGCGACCGCTTGGGTGTGGTGACTAAGGAGGGGAATAACATTTTTCCTGACCGCCAAATGATGCTGTTTGCACAAGATGTGCTCACGCGTGTGCCCGGCGGCACCATCATTTTTGACGTGAAATGCTCGCAGCGGCTTGCGCCCTCCATTGCAGCTAACGGCGGTACACCGCTGATGTTTAATACAGGACATTCGCTGATCAAAGCCAAAATGAAGACCATAGAGGCCGCTGGCGGCCAAGTGCCGCTGGGCGGCGAGATGAGCGGGCATATTTTCTTCAAAGAGCGCTGGTATGGCTTTGACGACGGCACCTATGCGGGCTGCCGTTTGCTAGAAATATTGAGTGCGCATGCCAACCCCAGCGCCGTGCTGGATGCGTTGCCCACTAGCTTTTCCACCCCCGAGATGAATGTGAACTGCGCCGAAGGCCAAGCGCACCCGCTGGTGGCGCGCTTGGTGGATCTGGTGCGCTCGAGCGCCGCGCCCGCCGCCTTTGCTGATGCGGCACTCACCACGCTAGACGGCCTGCGCGCCGACTGGGCCGACGGCTTTGGCCTGATTCGCGCATCCAACACCACGCCCGTGCTGGTTCTGCGCTTTGAAGGCCACACCGATGCTGCCCTGCACCGCATAGAAGCCGACATGATGGCGCTGCTGCACACCCTGCTGCCTGGTGCTAAGCCCAGCGCAGCGGCGCACTGAGTGGTGCATTTTTCAGCCACGCCTCAGCATTTTATGCACAGCGTACCCACAATTTATCCACAAGCTTGGCGCTGCAATCAGTGAAGCACATCCTGATTGTCAAGCTCTCGTCTTTGGGCGATGTGGTGCACACGCTGCCCTGCATTGCCGACATACGCAGCGCCTACCCCGATGCGCAAATTGACTGGGTGGTGGAGCGCGGTTTTGCACCGCTTTTGGCCACCGTGCAGGGGCTGCGGCGGGTGATAGCCTGCGATGTGCGCCGCTGGAGCCGGCAATTGCTGTCTGCCCAAACGCGCAGCGAGTGGGCGGCTTTTAAAGCAGATTTGCGCCTTAGTGCCTACGATGCCGTGATTGACCTGCAAGGCCTCACCAAGTCTGCCGTGGTGGCGCGCGCCGCACGTCTGGGCACTGGCGGCAAGCGCTTTGCCATGGCCAACCGCACCGAAGGCTCGGGCTACGAGGCACCCACGCGCTGGTTGGCCGACTGCGCCATCCCGCTAGAGCCGCACATTCACGCGGTCACGCGGGGCCGCAGGCTTTGTGCGGCTGCGCTGGGCTATGCCATGCCTCAATTCACAGATTATTCGTTCAATGTCAGCGCCATACCGTCATATGCCGCTACTAAAAACATAGTATTTATACACGGCAGTTCACGCGATGACAAAGCTTGGCCCATGGCGCACTGGGTGGCTTTGGGGCAGCATTTTGTGCGGCAGGGCTACACTGTGGTGCTGCCGCAAAGCAGCAACCAAGAAGAAGCGCAGGCGCACCGCATTGCCACCCAGCTGGGCAATGCCATCGTGCTGCCGCGCATGGGGCTGGATGCGCTGGCGCAGGCCATGGCCGCTTGCGTGGGGGCAGTGGGGGTAGACAGCGGCTTGTCCCATATTGCAGTGGCACTGGATTTGCCCCATGTGCAGCTGTATAACTTTGACACCGCTTGGCGCACCGGCCCGCAGGGCAATCCGCGCCAAACCAGCGTGTTTGCCCAGCCCACGCCAAGTGTGGCGCAGGTGGTGGCCGCTTGGAGCGGCGTGGTGGATGCCATTGCTGAGCAGGCCATTGCGCATAAAAGCGCAGTGGAGTAGCCAGCATGGTGCTGTGGATATACTCAGTTTTTATGCGCCTTGCGCAGCCTTTTTTGCGCCACAAGCTGCTGCGCCGCTCGGTGGCTGAGCCTTTGTATGGTGCCCACATGGCCGAGCGCTTTGGGCAATACCCGCAGGTGCAGCAAAGCGCCGAAGACTTGATTTGGGTACACGCAGTGTCTTTGGGAGAAACGCGCACAGCTTCAATATTAATAGCGCAGTTGCGCCATTTGACGCTGACATCAGGCAAAAACCCCCAAATTTTACTGACCCATGGCACTGCCACAGGGCGCGCGCAAGGGGCCAAGCTGCTGCAAGGCGGCGATGTGCAGGTGTGGCAGCCATGGGACACGCCGGCGGCTTGCGATGCCTTCCTCGAGCGTTTCAAGCCGCGCATTGGCCTGCTGATGGAAACCGAAGTCTGGCCCAACCTGTGCGCCGCCGCACAGCGCCACGCCTGCCCCCTGCTGCTGGTAAACGCCCGCCTGAGCGACAAATCAATGCGCAGCGCGCAGCGTGCGGCCTGGCTGCTTGGCCCTGCATACCGCGCATTTGCCCAAGTGCTGGCGCAAACGCCCCAAGACGCACAGCGCCTGCGCGCCTTGGGGGCCAATGTGACAGCGGTGCTGGGCAATATCAAGTTTGATGCCAAGCCCAATGCGCAGCAATGCGCGCAAGGCGCGCTGTGGAAAAAAGCCCTGCACAGCCAAGGCGCACGCACCGTCTTATTCGCCAGCTCACGGGAGGGCGAAGAAATTGAGTTTTTAAAAGAAATCAAGGCCAGAGTCACCGCCAAAAGGTCATATGATGCTATTGATAATGAAGCAACCATGACTGAAACAATTAGTACTGAAAAAATTACTACTGAAACAATTCATGCCGAATTAATTAATAAACCGCAAGCACTGCAATACCTGATAGTGCCGCGCCACCCGCAGCGTTTTGAAGCGGTGGCGGCGCTGTGCGAAGAGGCAGGTTTTCACGTCTCGCGCAGGAGCACATGGGGGCAGGAGCCCCCGCATATAGATGCGCATTCAGGCGTGCAGACCCCCAGCATTTGGCTGGGCGACAGCTTGGGCGAAATGGCCCTGTACTACGCCATGGCCGACGTGGCGCTTTTGGGCGGCAGCTTTGCCCCGCTGGGTGGGCAAAACCTGATTGAAGCAGCGGCATGCGCTTGCCCCATCGTCATGGGCCCACACACTTTTAACTTTGCTTTGGCCGCCGAGCTGGCCGAGCAGGCCGGCGCGGCGCAGCGCGTGGCAGACATGCGCGAGGCCATTCGCTCAGTGCAAACTGCCACTAACCTAAGCCCCCAAACATCGCTAGAGTTTGCCTTGGCGCACCAAGGCGCAACGGCTAAAACCGTGGAGATTGTTCGTTCGTTGCTTCTAAAAAAATAGCGAACTATGACCATTTGACGCTGACATTGGCCTTATTTTATTTGAGAAGTTACTTATTTTGAGGTTTCGCGCTGAGGTGGTAGATGAGCGCCTCGGTGCTGCAATTGGACGGCGCAGCGGCA
>JAYTMT010000320.1:0-6556 GCA_043728315.1 Polaromonas sp.
CACTTAGCCGCAGGGCGAGGTGGTTGTAGGGAACGGTTGGAAAACCGCTCAGCCTCTGAGTAAACACCATGCTGGCAAGCTACTTCACGCTTAGATTCGTACTTTTCATGAAAAATAGTGGCAATGTCAGCGTCATATGGTCATAGTGCGCTGCGTTTTTTATAGTATTTGGCACTCTACTAGTAGCGTGCCTGCGGTATTAAAACCTAAAAGCGAGCATAGCCCGATCAGCGTTTTGGATATCCCGACCGACCGATTTCGGGTACCCCCGCATGAGGGCGCGTCGGGATAGCCAAAACGCTGATCGGGCGCGCAAGTTCAGGCGCGTAAGTTCAGGCGCGCTAGATCTGACACGAAAACCCATCACTCTGCGCGTAAGCTCCCCGCCTCCACCGTCACCTTAGCGCCCACCGCCAAGCTACTGGCCTGCTCAAAACTGCGCAGCGAGCCATCCTCCATGCGCACTTGCACGTTGTAAACGGTGGTTTTCTTCACGTTTTTCTCAATCTCACGGCCTGCCAACACGCCGCCTACGCCGCCGAGCACCGTGGCCACGGTTTTGCCTGTGCCTTGGCCCACTTGGTTGCCAATTACCGCGCCCAACACACCGCCAGCTATAGCGCCCACAGCGCCCGGCTCGCCTTTGCGCACGATGGGCGTCACTGTTTCCACTACGCCGCAAGAAGCGCAAATTGGCTTTGCCACGGGTTGCGCCACCAACACTGGGCTGGGTGCTGGGGCGGGCAGCGCTTGTACTGGCGCATGGCTTGCAGGCTGGGGCACTGGTGCTGTGCCAGCATCTGAACTGGCTACCAAAACTGGGGCATTCCGCTTTTCAACAGTGCCCGTATTCGCTCCTGATTTAGTAGCTACTGGTGGCGATTTGACGCTTGCATCGGCTGGTTTTTTCTCAATATTTGATTTTTCTTGGGCTGGCACCGGCGCAAGCAAGCCAGCTGGGGCAGTTAAGGGCATCAGACCGCTGGACAGGCTTTGCATAGGGGTAGCCAGCGCTGGAGCATTGCCAGATACTGCGCTTGACACCGCAGCGTCTGGCAATTTGCCCGAACTGACATGCACCAGCGCGCCGCCCATGGCCACCACGCACACGCCAAGCACACCCACTGCCGCCCATAGGCTTTTAGTGGAGGCAGCGGGGCTCGCGGGGTAATTGGCTGCGTTGAAAGTCTCGAGTGTGGCATTCATGGCTGTTTCCTTTCGAAGTGGTGACCTATTTAACGCGCCAAATATGTCTGCGTCCTACATGCCAATGCAAAATTTTGTTGGTGATTTGTAACATTGGGTGAAGACACTGCGCATCAATTTGTGTGATCATTGCCCATAACCGCCACGACTGTATTTTCTTGCCACCATGAATCCACCCCATCTGCGCTCCCGGGCCACTGGCCGCGTCACCTTGGCCGATGTAGCGCGCCAAGCCAAGGTCAGCCCGATCACGGTATCGCGTGCGTTGCGCAATGCGCGCGCTGTGGACCCCGAGCTGGTAGCACGCGTGCAGGCTGCGGCCTTGCAGCTGGGCTATGTGCCCGACCCTGCGGCCCGCGCGCTGGCATCCCGCCACAGCGCGCATGTGGCGGTGCTAATTCCTATGCTGTCCAATGCGCTGTTTGTGGACGTGATTGAAGCGGTGCAGCACACCTTGCGCGCCAAGGGCTACCAAATGCTCATGGGCGTGACCCACTACGATGCCAACGAAGAAGAGCACCTGCTGCGCGAGCAGCTGCTGCACCGCCCTGCGGGCTTGATTGTGACGGGCTACGAACGCAACGATGCCACCCATGCTTTGATAGCCCAAAGCGGCGTGCCCTGCGTGCACCTGATGGAAGCAACGCCCAGGCCGGGGCTTTATTGCGTGGGGCTGTCGCAGTCGCGCGCCAGCGCTGAACTTACGCGGCATTTGCTGTCTACGGGCAAGCGGCGCATTGCTTTTGCTGCGGCGCAGCTGGATGCGCGCACGCTAGAGCGCTTGGGCGGCTGGCGCGAAGAAATGGGGCAAGCAGGGCTGTATGCGGCGCAGCTGGAATGGCTCAACCCGGCGTCATCGTCTTTGGCTTTGGGCGGACAAATGTTCGAAGAAATCATGGCACAGCGTCCAGCAGTGGATGCCATATTTTTTTGCAACGACGACTTGGCACAAGGCGCGCTGCTGGCGGCCCTGCGCCTAGGCATTCAAGTGCCCGGGCAGGTAGCTATTGCGGGCTTCAATGATCTGACTGGAAGTGACCAAATGTGGCCCGCGCTGACCACAGTGCGCACCCCGCGCAGTGAGGTGGGCCATGCAGCGGCCAAAATGCTGTTGGCACTGATGGAAGGCCAGATCGTGGCCACGCCCTGTGTGGATGTGGGCTACAAACTGGTTGTGCGCGGCAGCACCTGAGCTTTTAGTTCAAATTAGGCGCAAGCAAGCGCGCCATGTGCTCGTGGCTCTCATTGCGCCGCTTGGCGATGTCGGCCAGCTGGTCTTCGCTGATTTTGCCCACATTGAAATACGCCGCATCGGGGTGGCTCAGGTAAAAGCCACTCACACTGGCAGCCGGTGTCATGGCCATGCTTTCCGTTAATCCCATGCCAATGTCTTGGCATTGCAGCAGGTCAAACATGGCGGCTTTCACGCTGTGGTCCGGGCAGGCGGGGTAGCCCGGCGCTGGGCGAATGCCCTGGTATTTTTCGGCCACCATGTCTTCGTGGCTGAGCTTTTCATCGGCTGCGTAGCCCCACAGATCAGCGCGCACACGGTGGTGCAGCGCTTCGGCAAAGGCTTCGGCCAAGCGGTCGGCCAGCGCTTTGAGCATGATGGCGCTGTAGTCGTCGTGGTCGTCGGTGAAGTATTTTTCTTTTTTCTCGCTGCCAATGCCTGTGGTCACAGCAAACAGGCCAATATAGTCTTGTTTTAAAGTTTTTGAGCCTGATGTCACCGTCGTATGGTCATTGTTAGCTATTGAATTAGTAGTGTTTATTTTTGGTGCAATGAAATCGCCCATGCAACGGCTGGGGCGCATCACGCCTTCCACCGCCTGTTTTTCGGTTTGCTGGCGCATGCCGTACCATGTCATGGCCACCTCAGAGCGGCTGTCGTCGGTGTAGAGCTCAATGTCGTCGCCCACCGAGTTGGCGGGGTAGAAAGCCACTACTGCATTGGCCGTGAGCCAGCGCCCTTCGATCAAGCGCTTGAGCATGCGCTGGCCATCGGCATACACGCGCACGGCCTCGGTGCCTACCACTTCGTCTTTCAAAATAGCGGGGAAAGGGCCCGCTAAATCCCAAGTTTGAAAAAACGGACCCCAGTCGATGTATTTGGCCAATTCGGCGAGGTCAAAATTCTTGAACACGCGCCGCCCGATGAATTTGGGCACTGGCGGGGTGTAATTGTCCCAGTCCAGCTTGGCGGCGTTGGCGCGGATTTTGGCCAGCGGCCACATGGGGGTTTGCTTTTTGTTGGCGTGCTGGTGGCGCACTTTGTCGTAGTCGGCATTAAGCTCGGCGATGTATTTAGCCGCTTGGTCAGAAAGCAGGCTTTGCGCCACACTCACGCTGCGCGATGCATCGGGCACATACACCACAGGGCCTTCGTAATGCGGGGCAATTTTGACAGCGGTGTGCACACGGCTAGTGGTAGCGCCGCCAATGAGCAAAGGGATTTTAGCCATGCGAAAGTGCGGGTCTTTTTGCATTTCGGCAGCCACGTATTGCATTTCTTCTAGGCTGGGGGTGATCAGGCCAGACAGGCCCACTATGTCTGCGCCCTCAATTTTGGCGCGCGCCAAGATCTCGTGGCAGGGCACCATCACGCCCATGTTCACCACGTCAAAATTGTTGCATTGCAGCACCACGGTGACGATGTTTTTACCAATGTCGTGTACATCGCCTTTCACCGTGGCAATGATGATTTTGCCTTTGGTTTTCACGTCCATGCCCGCCGCTTCGTCGCGCAGCTTTTCCTCTTCAATGTAGGGAATCAAATGCGCCACGGCCTGCTTCATCACACGGGCAGATTTCACCACTTGGGGTAAAAACATTTTGCCCTGCCCAAACAAATCACCCACAATGTTCATGCCATCCATCAGCGGGCCTTCAATCACGTGCAGTGGCCGCCCGCCCTTGGCCAGCACCTCTTGGTAGGCTTCTTCGGTGTCGGCCACAATGAAATCGGTGATGCCATGCACCATGGCGTGGCTTAGGCGCTGGCCCACGCTCACCACGACGTCAGCCGTGCCGCGCCACTCTAGCCGTTTGCTGTCGTCTTTGGCCGCGCCCTTGGCGCTCTCAGCCACCTCTATCAAACGCTCGCCGGGTGTGAGGATTTGCTCGCCCTCTTTGTACACGGGCGTGCGGTTGAGCACCACGTCTTCCACGCGCTCGCGCAGCACGGGCTCGAGCTCTGAATACACGCCCACCATGCCCGCGTCCACAATGCCCATGTCCATGCCCGCTGCAATCGCGTGGTACAAAAACACGGTGTGGATGGCTTCGCGCACGGGGTCGTTGCCGCGAAAGCTAAAGCTCACATTGCTCACGCCGCCGCTCACCTTCGCGCCGGGTAGGTTTTGCTTGATCCAGCGCGTGGCATTGATGAAATCGACCGCGTAGTTGTTGTGTTCGTCAATGCCCGTAGCAATGGCAAAAATATTAGGGTCAAAAATGATGTCTTCAGGCGGGAAACCCACCTCATCGACCAAGATGCGGTAAGCCCGCGTGCAGATTTCCACCTTGCGTTCATACGTGTCGGCTTGGCCTTTTTCGTCAAAGGCCATCACCACGGCAGCAGCGCCGTAGCGGCGCAGCAGTTTGGCTTGGTGTTTGAAGCCCTCCACGCCCTCTTTCATGCTGATGGAGTTGACCACGGCTTTGCCCTGCACGCAGCGCAGCCCTGCCTCAATCACTTCCCACTTGGAGCTGTCAATCATGATGGGCACGCGCGCTATGTCTGGCTCAGACGCTATTAAATTCAAAAAACGTACCATGGCGGCCTTGCTGTCGAGCATGGCTTCATCCATGTTGATGTCGATGATTTGCGCGCCGTTTTCTACTTGCTGGCGGGCCACGGCAAGGGCTTGCTCGTATTCGCCATTGAGCACCATGCGGGCAAAGGCTTTGGAGCCGGTGACATTGGTGCGCTCACCAATGTTGACAAACAGCGTGCCTTCTTTGATCTCCACAGGCTCTAGGCCTGAGAGCTTCATGGGGGGCACGGTGGCCGATTGGGAAGCGGAAATAGGGGATTTAGAAATATCAGACATGCTCACCTTGAGTACTAATGGGGTACTGGCGAGCGTCGTTGCTGTTACTCACACGCCTTGCGGCGTGTACACCCAAGCCTGGCGGGCTGTGATTTTTTTCACAGAATCTACCGCTGCAACGCTCCTTGGGTTAACATCATTTTAATTCACAACCCAAGCACATTTGTAACACCGCATGTTTAACAAGATTTTTAGTAAAAAATCCAGCGCCGCGCCAGATTCCAAATCAGCGGACGAGCGCATGCGCTCCATCAGCGGCTCATCCAGCGCCAGCCGCGCTGCCGAAATGCTCACCGCCCCCACCGCCTTGATGCAGCTAAGCCGCGAAGAAGGCAAAGTGGTGGTCAGCTTCATGGCCCCCAAAAAAATCGCCGAAGGCACAACCTTCATGAAAGAGGGCGACGCCCGCGACACCGGCTACATGATGCTGCTGCTAGACGGCGAGGTCACCATTGAAAGCATCAGTGTGAGCCGCACCGAACCTGTGACCGTGACCGTGCTAGGACCGGGCAGCCTGATTGGCGAGATGGGCTTGGTGGACGGCGAGCCGCGCTCAGCATCTTGCACGGCCACCACCGACATCCACTGCGCTGTTTTGACACGCACCGCACTAGAAAAACTCATGGACGAAAACCCGCGCGTAGGCGCCAAGTTGATGATGGCTGTGAGCCTGCGCATCGCCCAGCGCATGCGCGATACCGCCGAGAAGCTCAAGCTGTATTCCCAGCTGGTGCAGGCCATGCAGCAAGAGATAGACAAGGCGCTGCCCAGTTGAGACCAGCGGCGCAATTTTGTTCGCTGTGAGTGCCTTAAGTTCGATCTGAGCTTTTGTTCAAGTGTTCTTGCAAAGCTGGTCACTGCTGCGGCTAAGCGAGCGCTGTGCCAACGCGCAAACGGATCGCTGGCCCCTTCGGGGGAGCTTATTTTTTTGGGCAAATGGGGGGAGTGTTCATAACTCGCCCTGCGGGCTCAAACAGATGAACACTCTGATCCCCCATTTGCCCAAAAAAACAAGCCCAGCGCCCTGATTGTTTGCGCATTGGCACAGCACTCGCTTATCCGCAGGGCGAGGTGGTTGTAGGGAACGGTTAGAAAACTGCTCAGTTTCTGGGTCAACAGCATGCTGGCGTGCTGTTTCACGCTTAGATTTGCACTTTTCATGAAAAATAGTGGCAATGTCAGCGTCATATGGTCATACTATGCTACGTTGTATATAGCATGCGGCACTCAAAGAGTAACATGCCATCTGTATTAAAACCTCAATGCGAGCATAGCCCGAGCAGCGTTTTGGGTATCCC
>JAYTMT010000321.1:0-9566 GCA_043728315.1 Polaromonas sp.
CACTTAGCCGCAGGGCGAGGTGGTTGTAGGGAACGGTTGGAAAACCGCTCAGCCTCTGAGTAAACACCATGCTGGCAAGCTACTTCACGCTTAGATTCGCACTTTTCATGAAAAATAGTGACAATGTCAGTGTCATATGGTCATAGTGCGCTGCGGTTTTTATAGTAAATGGCATTTTACGAGTAGCGTGTCTGCGGTATTAAAACCTAAAAGCGAGCATAGCCCGATCAGCGTTTTGGCTATACCGACCGACCGATTTCGGGTACTCCCGCATGAGGGCGCGTCGGGATAGCCAAAACGCTGATCGGGCGCGCAAGCCAGCAGCATAAGCCAACATGCTGCACTACAAAAGCAAGTGCAGCAGACAAATTACCGTCACCACACGGCACACAAATCGGGCATAAATCACGCTCTGGCAGGCAGCACGCAAAAACTGCTTGCCTAAATGCAACTATAGGTTTAAAAAGTATCCCACAGCACTGTGCTGGATTTTTCAACAAAGGACTCCTATGGCTGGCAAGTTTGAACTCAAAAAATCCAAGAACGACAAGTTCTTTTTTCACCTGCTCGCAGGCAACGGACAAATCATCTTGTCCAGCGAAATGTACGAAAGCAAAGCAAGCGCCTTGAACGGCATCGCCTCGGTGCAAAAGAATGCCGCCATTGCAGGCCGTTTTGAATCGCTTGTTGGCAAAGACGGCTCGCCCTACTTTGTGCTCAAAGCAGGCAACTACCAAGTCATTGGCCAAAGCCAAATGTACGCCAGCGAAAAAGCCCGCGACAATGGCATTGCCTCATGCACCACCAATGCGCCCGGTGCTGCCACAGACGACCAAACGTGACACTGACTACACCCATAGCGCAAAAAAGCAATTGACAGCGCATCCACAAGGCCACTTCGGTGGCCTTTTTGCTGGCTCTGCCTGCGCACTACAATGGGCATATGATTTCACGCGAACCCACTATTGAACGCTTAGGCCTTGCCAAAGCTGCACTCCTTGATCCGTTTGGCCTAGACGAATCGCATTTAACCCGCGCTTTGGCTGAAATATGCCAGCACAAAGTGGACGATGCCGATTTGTATTTTCAAACCACCCGCTCCGAGGGCTGGAGTTTGGAAGAGGGCATTGTGAAAACGGGCTCGTTCAGCATCGACCAAGGCGTGGGTGTGCGGGCGATTAGCGGCGAGAAAACCGCCTTTGCCTATTCCGACGATATTTCTTGGGAATCTCTCCTAGACGCGGCGCACACGGTGCGCTCCATCAGCGCGGCTTCAGCTTCCAAAAAAGTCAAAGTACCGAGCATCAAGGTGTCAAAAGCGCGCTCGCTTTATGGCGCAGACGACCCGATTGCCAGCTTGAACAGTGCGGCCAAAATTGCCCTGCTGGGCCGTGTAGAAACCGTGGCCCGCGCCAAAGACCCACGCATCAAGCAGGTGATGGCGGGCTTGGCCTGCGAGCACGAGGTGGTGATGGTGGCGCGCGCCGATGGTACGCTGGCAGCCGATGTGCGTCCACTGGTGCGCCTGAGCGTGACGGTGGTGGCCGAGCAAAAAATAGGTGGCCAAATGCGCCGCGAAACCGGCTCTGGCGGTGGCGGAGGGCGCTTTGGCCTTGATTATTTTGACGAAGCGCATATCCAGCAGTATGTGGCCGATGCCGTGCATGCAGCGCTTACCAACCTCGAAGCCCGCCCCGCGCCCGCTGGCGTGATGAGTGTGGTGCTCGGGCCCGGCTGGCCGGGTGTGCTCTTGCACGAGGCCATTGGCCACGGGCTGGAGGGCGACTTTAACCGCAAAGGCAGTTCGGCCTTTAGCGGCATGATTGGCAAGCGCGTGGCCGCCAAAGGTGTGACCGTGCTCGATGACGGCACGATAGACAAACGCCGAGGCTCCCTGAATATCGACGACGAAGGCTGCGCCACGCACCGCAATGTGCTGATTGAAGACGGCATATTGAAAGGCTATATCCAAGACTCCATGAACGCCCGCCTGATGGGTGTGAAGCCCACGGGCAATGGCCGCCGCGAAAGCTACGCCCACGTGCCCATGCCGCGCATGACCAACACCTATATGCTGGGCGGCGACAAAACCAAAGAAGAAATCATTGCCGGGCTTAAAAAAGGCCTGTATGCCACCAACTTTGGCGGCGGGCAGGTGGACATCACCAGCGGCAAATTTGTCTTCAGTGCCTCTGAGGCCTACTGGGTGGAAAACGGCAAAATTTTGTACCCTGTCAAAGGTGCCACCATCATTGGCTCGGGCCCGCAGTCGCTCAAACACGTGAGCATGATCGGCAACGACATGGCGCTGGACAGCGGCGTGGGCGTGTGCGGCAAAGAAGGCCAGAGCGTGCCCGTGGGAGTGGGTCAGCCCACCTTGCGCATTGAAGGCCTTACTGTGGGTGGTACTGCTTGATTTTGTTTGTAACAGCAGTTTAATTTTGTTAAAATTGTGTATAGTGATCACACTAAAAATAGTCACATCAGCCTAAATTTCGACCCCCACCTTGTATACATAATGTAATTATGAGTTCCACTGCATATTTACAAGCTGACGATGTTGCACACCAGCCAAGCGTGCAAAGCTTCGATGAGCTGGGCGAGGCTTTGCGCGCTATGGCCAGCGACCCCAACTCCATAGACGTGACCCAAGGCATGGGCGAGTTGGCCAAAACGATTGAGGCAGTGGCCACTGGCTTAAAACAGCAGGAATCAGGTCAAATGCTGGGCCCCAAACTGGTAGATTTGCTAACTGCACTGCGCAAGCACCGCACCCAAGTGGTGGGCTTGGGTGCAGGCTGGCGCGAACTGTACGAATACGCCTCGTACTTGGCAGCGCTCAATAATTTCCGCGTTTTGGTGGGGCAATGGCTGGTAGACCGCAACATCCACGGCTCACAAGCGATTGTGCTCGACGATTTTGAAATGATTGGCTGGCGCACCTTGGGAGAAGGCATGCTGATGATCGACATGCGAGAGCAGGCACGCACCCGCGCTTTGGAAGAATCGCAGCACGCGCCCTTGAACGAAGCCCACATCGCACGCGCCAAAAGCTGGTGGCAAAAGCTGCGCGGCTGATTGTTTTTCGTTACACATTGTGGGGTGGTTTCGCCCAGCAACGCATCTTCTGGCGCATGTCCGCAACATTTTTGCGCTTACTGTTGTTGCCGTGTTATATTTCAGCTATGCACAACACGCATTTCTTTTTTTACTTTTGGTTCTCAGTCCCCGGCGGACGAGAGGCTTACGCGTAAAAAAGCGTGCACACCCCCTCAAACCGCCGGACTAAATCTCCGGCGGTTTTTTTTGTTCATTCACTTTGTTTATCCATTTGGAGTTTTTTATGAGCGCAGCGAACAGCAATATGTCTTGGTATCCACCCGGTGACCAACCCGTGGACAAAACCAGTCGCACCGACGACGAACGTATCAAGGACATCACCGTGCTGCCACCTCCCGAACACCTGATTCGCTTTTTCCCGATTCGCGGCACGCCCGTCGAATCCTTGATTTCTAACACCCGCACAGCCATCAGCAGCATCATGGCCGGCACAGACGACCGCCTGCTGGTGGTGATCGGCCCGTGCTCCATCCACGACCCAGCAGCTGCGCTGGAATACGCCCGCCGCCTCAAAGTGCAGCGCGACAAATACGCTGGCACGCTCGAGATCGTGATGCGCGTGTATTTTGAAAAGCCGCGCACCACAGTAGGCTGGAAAGGCCTGATCAATGATCCGTATTTGGACGAGAGCTTTCGCATAGACGAAGGCCTGCGCGTGGCGCGCCAGCTGCTCATTGAAATCAACCGCTTGGGCCTGCCCGCAGGCAGCGAGTTTTTAGACGTGATTTCGCCGCAATACATCGGTGATTTGATCAGCTGGGGCGCAATAGGCGCGCGCACCACCGAGAGCCAAGTGCACCGCGAGCTGGCCTCAGGCCTGTCAGCGCCGATTGGCTTTAAAAACGGCACCGATGGCAACATCAAAATCGCCACCGACGCGATTCAGGCCGCTGCTGGTGGCCACCACTTTTTGTCGGTGCACAAAAACGGCCAAGTGGCCATTGTGCAAACCAATGGCAACCAAGACTGCCATGTGATCCTGCGCGGCGGCAAAACGCCCAATTACGACGCAGCCAATGTGGCAGCAGCCTGCAAAGACTTGGCCGCTGCCAAGCTCCCGCAAACCCTGATGGTCGACTGCAGCCACGCCAACAGCTCCAAGCAGCACGAGAAACAGCTTGAAGTAGCGCGCGACATTGCAGGGCAAATAGCCTCAGGCAGCAAGAGCGTGTTTGGCGTGATGGTAGAGAGCCACTTGGTAGCTGGCGCGCAAAAGTTCACCCCCGGTGTGCACGAGGTGGCCAGTTTGGTGCATGGACAAAGCATCACCGATGCCTGCCTAGGCTGGGACGATTCGCTGGCTGCGCTGGAGGTGTTGTCGCAAGCTGTGCAAGCCCGCAGAGCTTAGACGCTATGTAAATAGTAGTGAGGTATGGCCATATGACGCTGACATTGGCCGTTTTTTTTATAAATATCCTATGCGCGATCACGCCAGCGCGCTGGCGCGCGGCTGGTGTGGAAAACTGCTAAAACGACAATAAGATCGTGTTCGAGGCGAAAATAAATACAGTATGGGAAGCGTTTAACCACAACGCGTCTGATGTCATGGCGAACCAATGCGAAACGCGCAGGATTGTGTGCAGCTTGGACAATAGACTGCTCCACATCCTCGATGAAAGCAAGACCTAATCCCGTGCGTTAGTCGTCGTACCAAGCACTGGCTTCAATAAACTCTTCTTGCGCGGCTGGATTGAACCTAACCGATAAGTTCATGGGCGAATGCGCGACTGGGCAGCAGCCTTAACTTGTGCCCAAGGAATGGCATCTTCTGGATTGGCTGCATGGTCAGCCATGCGCCAATCTAGTTCACAGGCTTGGGCAGCGTTGAGCGCGGGCGTTTTACCAAGCGCCACAATGTTGCTCCAAATAGCTTCGACCAATTCAATCTGCTCGTCGATGTCAAGAACGCTAGCTTGACGCAGTAACGCAGTGTCCATGATTGCCTTAATAGGTTGCAATGGGGTTATTTTAATGCCACCAAAAGCTTGCCGTGCACGCCGCCAAAGCCGCCATTGCTCATGCAGACGATATGGTCGCCAGCTTGGGCGGCTGCTGCCACTTGTTGCACTATGCCGTCCACCGTGGACGAAACCACAGCGCGCGCGCCCATGCCGGACAACGCATCTGCGGCATCCCAGTCGAGCCCGCCGCTGTGGCAAAAAGCCAAGTCGGCTTGCTCTAGGCTCCATGGCAGTTGGGATTTCATGGCACCCAGCTTCATGGTGTTGCTGCGCGGCTCGAACACGGCCAGTATGCGCTGGCCTGCGGGCAAGCGCCTGCGCAGGCCGTCAATGGTGGTGCGGATGGCGGTGGGGTGGTGGGCAAAATCGTCATAAACGGTGATGCTACTGGCACCAGTTTGGTCCGCACGGGCGGCGTTTTGCTGCGCGCTCTGAGGCACTGTGGTTGGCGCGCGCTGCACTACACCGCGAATTTCCATGCGGCGCTTGACGTTTTGAAACAGCGCCAGCGCAGCACAGGATTGCACCACCGACACGCCCACATGCTCAGCCGCTGCCATGGCGGCCAGCGCGTTGAGCTGGTTATGCACGCCGGTAATAGGCCACTGCAGGCGCGCAGGCGTGCTATGCGCGGCGCGGCTGTGCACCATGAAATCATGCGGCTCACCCACGGCGTAAAAATCACTGCTGGCCGCGCCAAAGCTGCGCTGATCGCTCCAGCAGCCCTGGGCCACCACGCGCTGCAAACTCTCCTCCAGCCCATTGAGCACCACGCGCCCCTTGGCGGGCACGGTGCGCAGCAAATGGTGAAATTGCCGCTCTATGTCAGCCAAACTGTTGAAAATGTCGGCGTGGTCGAATTCAAGGTTATTGAGCACGGCAGTGCGCGGGCGGTAGTGGACGAATTTGCTGCGTTTGTCAAAAAAGGCGGTGTCGTACTCGTCGGCTTCAATCACGAAATAGGCCTCTGCGCTTGTCGTCGCGTGCCTTGCATTGCCCCCCAAGGATGGGGGCATGCTACTTAGCCTTGCTGACACCCCAAAATTGAGCGGCACGCCCCCCACCAAAAAACCCGGCTTAAGCCCGGCGTGCTCCAAAATCCAAGTGAGCATGGCCGTTGTGGTGGTTTTGCCATGGGTGCCGGCCACGGCCAGCACGTGGCGACCCTGCAAAATGTGCTCGGCCAGCCAAGCCGGGCCGCTGGTGTAGGCCGCGCCCGCGTCCAAAATCGCCTCCATCAGAGGGAATTTAGGTGCACCATCGGCCAAGCGTGCGCGCGATACCACGTTGCCCACCACGTACATATCGGGCTTGAGCGCCATTTGATCTGCTTCAAAACCCTCAATCAGTTCAATGCCCAGCGCGCGCAGTTGGTCGCTCATGGGCGGGTACACCCCCGCGTCACATCCGGTAACCCTGTGCCCCGCCTCCCGAGCCAGCGCAGCCAAGCCGCCCATGAAAGTGCCGCAAATTCCTAATATATGTATGTGCATGGGGAGATTGTAGGTAATCTGACGCGGTATTTTTTGATTTATGTATTACTATAAAAATAATAGCGTACTATAACCATTTGACGGTGACATTGGTCATATTTTCTTTATAAAAAGGGTTTTCTGTGTGCCGCATGATTGACTAGCGCGCAGCCCAGTTAAACCAAGCTTGCTGCAAACCCAGCCAGTTTGCGCCACAATCCTGCCATGCACGACACCTTAGATGAAATCGCCGCTACCGCCGCCCGTTTGGTGGTGGAAGAAGGCTTGGAATACGCCAGCGCCAAGCGCCGCGCTGCCAAAGCGCTGGGGCTGCCTAGCCGCACAGCCCTTCCCAGCAACGAGCTGCTAGATGCGCATGTGCGGGAATACATTGAAATTTTTTGTGGCGACACGCAGCCAGTCCAGCTGCAGGCACTGCGCGAACATGCGCTGGTATGGATGCGGCGCATGGCCGATTTTCGGCCGCACCTGAGCGGCGCGGTCTGGCGTGGCACGGCCACACGCTTGTCGGATATTTACATTGCCCTGTTTTGCGACGACTCCAAGGCCGCCGAAATCACACTAATAGACAAAAACGTGCAGTACCAAACCAGCACCATCACGGGCCTGCATGGCGACGCAGTGGATGCCCTGAGCATCAGTAGCCTTTGCGCAGGACTGAACGAACAGGTGGGCGTGCATCTTTTGGTATATGGCTACGACGATCTGCGCGGCGCGCTCAAAGCGCCGCACGCAGGCGCGGGCGCAGGACAAAGCCCGCGCGGGGATATAGCGGCGTTGCTGCGCACACTAAAAGGCGCAAAGCCCCTGCCTTGGCAAACCCAGCAAAGGGCGGATGCAGTGGAGGCGGTGCCATGAGCACCCGGCGCACTTGGGCATTGGCCGGTTTGGCTGGCGCAAGCTTGGCCAGTGGCGCTTGGCTGGGCATAAAAGGCCTGCCTGACGCAGACAGTGCCGATGCACTGAACGCGCAAAAAACCAAACCCAACCCCAATGCGGCCACGCAAAGCCCCGAAAAAACCCTTTTCCAGCTCAGCTTTGACCAAGTCGATGGCGGTACTTTGCTGCTCAAAAGCTTTCAGGGCAAACCAATATTGCTGAATTTTTGGGCCACATGGTGCCCGCCATGCATAGCAGAATTGCCGCTAATTGAACGCTTTTATGTCGAAAATAGGCCTAAAAACTGGCAAGTGGTTGGATTGGCAGTAGACCAATTGGCCGCAGTTCAGCAATTTTTTAAAAAAATGCCGCTGAGTTTCCCCAATGGACTGGCGGGCTTGGCTGGCATAGAGCTCTCGCGCAGTTTGGGCAATGTAGCTGGTGGTTTGCCTTACACTGTGGTTTTGGCCGCTGACGGCAGTGTGGCCAAGCGCCACATCGGCGCACTCACGCCAGCGCATTTGGCCAGCTTTGCTGCCATGACTGGTTGAGTGATAAATCGGGTAAGATGCGCACCGATACGAATAAAATTGCGGCAATTGCATGCAGTTTGCAGTAAATAACAAGCACCGTTGGAGAATTAAATGGATTTAAGAAAACTCAAAACCCTGATCGACTTGGTGTCTGAATCGAGCGTGACCGAGCTGGAAATCACCGAGGCCGAAGGCAAGGTGCGGATTGTGAAAGCCCCAGGCGCGATGCCTATGGTGGCCATGCAGCCGCAAAACATGCAAATGGCGCAAGCCATGCAGCCCGCTGCCATGGCGGCCGGTGGTGTCTCGGGGGTTGTGGCCATGCCTATTCCCGCTGAAGAGCCTGCACCAGTGCCCACAGGCCATGCGGTGAAATCTCCCATGGTGGGCACTTTTTATGGCTCGTCCAGCCCGGGTGCTAAAGCTTTTGTGAGCGTGGGCGACACAGTGGCCGTGGGCGACACGGTGTGCATCATTGAGGCCATGAAAATCCTCAACGAAATTGAGGCCGACAAGGCTGGCGTGGTGAAAAAGATCGCCTGCGAAAACGGCCAAGCCGTTGAATACGGCCAAACTTTGGTCGTGATTGAATAAGGGCGCAAGACGCACATGTTCAAAAAAATTCTGATCGCCAACCGTGGCGAGATCGCGCTGCGCATCCAGCGCGCCTGCAAAGAGATGGGCATCAAAGCCGTGATGGTCTATTCTGAGGCCGACCGCGATGCCAAATACGTCAAATTGGCCGACGAAGCGGTGTGTATTGGGCCCGCGCCCTCGGCGCAAAGCTACCTGAACATGCCCGCCATCATTGCCACCGCCGAGGTGACCGATGCCGAGGCTATCCATCCGGGCTACGGGTTTTTAAGCGAAAACGCAGATTTTGCTGAACGCGTGGAACGCTCTGGCTTCAAATTCATCGGTCCTACGCCTGAATCTATCCGTATCATGGGCGACAAAGTGTCGGCCAAGCAGGCCATGATCCGAGCTGGCGTGCCCTGTGTGCCGGGCTCAGAGGGTGAGCTGCCCGATGACCCGGTCGTCATCAAGCGCACAGCCAAGTCGGTGGGCTATCCGGTCATCATCAAAGCATCTGGCGGCGGTGGAGGGCGGGGCATGCGCGTGGTGCACACCGAGGCAGCGCTCATCAATGCCGTGGCCATGACCAAGGCCGAAGCAGGCGCAGCCTTTGGCAACCCTGCGGTGTACATGGAAAAGTATTTGCAAAACCCGCGCCACATCGAGATTCAAATTCTGGCAGATCAGCATAAAAACGCCGTGTATTTGGGCGAGCGCGACTGCTCCATGCAGCGGCGCCACCAAAAAGTCATTGAAGAAGCGCCAGCGCCGGGCATTCCCCGCAAGCTTATCGAACGGATTGGCGAGCGCTGCGTGACAGCGGTTAAAAAAATTGGCTACCGGGGCGCAGGTACGTTTGAGTTTTTGTTTGAAAACGGTGAGTTTTACTTTATTGAAATGAACACCCGTGTCCAGGTTGAACACCCGGTGACGGAATGGGTGACGGGTATCGATGTGGTGCGCACGCAAATCATGGTGGCGGCGGGAGAAAAGCTGCCATTTGC
>JAYTMT010000322.1:0-45737 GCA_043728315.1 Polaromonas sp.
AAAAAACAAGCCCAGCGCCCTGATTGTTTGCGCATTGGCACAGCACTCGCTTAGCCGCAGGGCGAGGTGGTGGATCGGAACGGTTGGAAAACTGCTCAGTCTGAAAGGTGAAAGCATGCTAGTGCGCTATTTCACGTTCAGATTGGCATATTTATGAAAAATAGTGACAATGTCAGCGTCATATGGTCATAGCGCGCTACTATTTATATAGTATCTAGTAAACAACGTATAACGTGCCTGCGGTATTAAAAACCTCAGTGCGAGCATAGCCCGAGCAGCGTATTGGCTATCCCGACCGACCGATTTCGGTGTACCCACCGCATGAGGGCGCGTTGGGATAGCCAATACGCTGCTCGGGCGCGCATAACAGCGAGATAGCCGAAACGCGGCTCGGGCGCGTTAGATCGGACGCTCAAGCCAGCAAAGCTACTGCACCAACCCCCGCCGATTGGCCTCCATGGCCGCTTCGGCGCGGGAGCTGATACCCAGTTTGCGGTAAATCTCGCGGATGTAGCTGCTCACGGTGCTGCTGGTCAAGCTCAAAATGGCGGCGGCTTCGGGAGCTTTGTAGCCTTTGGCTATCAGGCGCAGCACGTCAATCTCGCGCAGCGTCAGGGGATTGTCGTTGGCGTTCTTGGCGGCGGTTTGTGCGGCAGCTTCTTCGGGGCGTTGGCTTGCAATTAGTCCTAATTTACTAGCATCAGGTGACGACTGGACGCTGACATTGGCGAAATTTCCTGAGTTTTTCTCAATTTGGAAATGCTTGAGCATGCGCATAGCTATGGAGGGCGACAATGCAGGCTCACCCAACTCGATGCGGCGCAGCTGCTCAAACACCACGGCTGTGGGCTGCGATTTAAGGATATACCCCGTAGCGCCTGCTCGCAGCGCAGGAAACACATGGGCATCGTCATCGTGGATGGTGGCCACGATCACTATGGCATCGGCACGGGCGCGCACCAAATCCGCAATCAAATACTCACTGGTGCCATCGGGCAGCCCCCAATCTACCAAGGCCAGGCCGTAAGGGCGTGTCTTCAGATGGGCGTAGGCTTGCGCCAAATTGGCCGCTGTGTCTACTTGCTTGACGCAGGGCAGCGCCCGTGGCAAAAGCTCGGCCAGCCACTGGCGCGGCTCGTCCAGGTCTTCTACGATCAGGGCGCGGTCAAATGGCATGCGGATGGTTTGCTTTCATACAGCCTTGACTTTAGCGCCTGTGGTTTGCGCTGTCACTCCCCTGATTAGGGGGGTGCTGCTTAACCATACCCAGCCACTATTGGCTTGGCCGTGTTGCGGCTTATTCCGTTTCTAAATCATTCCTATAGGTTGTTGCAGCGCCTTGCCGTGCTAAAGCACTGTCTGCGTTGCTGCGCCTAGTCTAGAAATGATTTGGAAACGGAATTACCCTGCGCAAATGCTGCGCAGGCAGGCTAAATAGCAGGGTTTGAAGTGCTATTGCACGTCGCTCATTTTGCAGCCTTTGCTAACGAACAGGCCTGCCAAGTGCTCTTTGCGTGCCCCCGCTTGCGCGCCCAAGGCAGGGTTGCCGCCCGCTGCTGGCGCTGCGCCTGCTATAGGGGTGAACTGGTTGGCCTGCGCGGCTTGGCCTGCTGCGGCTTGCTGCTGCTGGGCGGCTGCGCCTAGTAGGCCACCAAACAGGCCGCCCAAACCGCCACCGCCCGCACCGCCACTCAGCGCATTGCCTAGCCCACCAGTGCCACCGCCTTGGCCAGTGAGCGCACCCAGCGCCTGCGCCGCTGCGGCGGCTGCTTGTGGGTTTGTGCCAGCCTGCTGGCCGCCACCTAAAAGCCCGCCAAACAAGCCGCCTAAACCGCCACCGCCCGTGTTGCCTAGCGCATTGCCCAGATTGCCGCCGCCTTGGCCAGTGAGCGCACCCAGCGCCTGCGCCGCTGCTGCTGCCGCTTGCGGGTTCGTGCCAGCCTGCTGGCCGCCACCCAAAAGCCCGCCAAACAAACCACCCAAACCACCGCCACCGCCCGTGTTGCCAAGCGCATTGCCCAGATTACCGCCGCCTTGGCCAGTAAGCGCACCCAGCGCCTGCGCCGCTGCGGCGGCAGCTTGCGGGTTCACGCCGCCTTGCTGGGCACCACCGCCGCCCAAAAGCCCGCCAAACAAACCGCCCAAGCCACCCGATGGCGCGGCTGGCGCTGCGGCTACGGGCGCGGGGGCAGCTGGCGCTGGCGCCATAGCGCCTTTGGCCACGGTGTCCATCAGGTTAGCTTCGGAAAAAATTTCTTTGCAGCTTAAGCTGCCGTCGGTCATTTTGACGCGCTCAATATTTTGGGCATGGCTGTAGCTGGCTGCGCACAGGCTGGCGGCTACGAGGCTGAGTGTGAAAGTATTAGACAGGCGTGGCATGGGAGTTTCTCCAAAAATAAGTTGCAAACACTGCGCAAAATGTGTTTTTGCGCAAGCAACCGCAACGATAACCCGAAAAATGCCCTTTGTCACTCCCCTGTTTAGGGGGGTAGGGCTTCTGTGCAGGCTACCCTAGCAAACTGTATGCTTTTGTCTGCACTCATGGCGCACCGCGCAGCTTGTCAATCAGCCCGTTGAGCTCGTCCATGGAGCTAAATTGGATGCTGATTTCGCCCATTTCCTCGAAGCGGCCATGGCGTTTGACGCGCTTTTTCACCCGCACCTCTACTTGCGCCATGAGGAGATCTGACAGCTCTTCTTCCACTTTGCGGGTGTCGCGGGATTTTTCTTTGGGTGGCTTTTGCGGGCTTAGGCTAAATTCTGCACCTATGCGCTTGGCCAAGCTCTCGGCCTCGCGCACCGAGAGTTTTTTGGCTGCAATTTGGTTGGCTGTGGTGATTTGTGCGGCGCGCTCCAGGCTGAGCAGGGCGCGGGCGTGGCCCATGTCCAAATCACCCGCCATCAGCATGCTTTGCACCGGATCGGCCAAGTTTAGTAGTCGCAGCAAATTGCTGGCCGCGCTGCGCGAGCGCCCTACTGACTGGGCCGCCTGCTCGTGCGTGAGGCCAAATTCTTTGATGAGGCGCGACAGACCCTGGGCCTCTTCCAGCGGGTTGAGGTCTTCACGCTGGATGTTTTCAATCAACGCCATGGCGGCGGCGGCGTGGTCGGGCACGTCTTTGACCAATACCGGCACGCTGTCTAGCCCGGCCAGCTTGGCGGCTCTGAAACGCCGCTCCCCGGCAATGATTTCGTAGCGCCCGGCTTTATCGCCATAGCGGGCAATGCCCAGCGCGTCGTCGTCGAGCTTGCGCACAAGAATGGGCTGCATGATGCCTTGGGCCTTGATGCTCTCGGCCAGCTCATACAGCGCGCCCTCGTCCATGCGGGTGCGCGGCTGGTAGATGCCGGGAATCAGGTCTGTGAGCATGAGCGATGCAGGCAAGCCCGGGCTGGCAGTTGCCGCCATAGTGGCCATGGCGGCAATCTCTTGCGGTGTGTTGTCCTGCACTTTAGGGCCGAGCAATGCTTCAAGGCCGCGGCCTAAGCCTTTGGGTTTTTTGGTGACCATAGGTTCTGATTGTAGTTTTGTCTGGATGGCGCAATGCTTGCAGCGCTTAGTCTTCTGCTGCCACTATATATTTAATAGTGAAGTATGACCATTTGACGCTGACATTGGGGTATTTTTTCTTAAATATTTGTTTTTAGCATGCTTGAAAGCGCACGCAGCGTGCCATGGCCCTCTGGCCAGTCGCCCAAGCCAGACTCTGCGTTGATGTGGCCCGCGTGGCCATAGTCCACAAACTTAGCGCCCCAGTCAGTGGCCAACTGCTGGGCTTTGGCCAAGCTGCAGTAGGGGTCGTTGTGGCTGCCCAGCAAAATGCTGGCGAATGGCAGTTTGGCGCGCACAATGGGCGACCAGCTGGGCAGCATGGCCTTAAAAGCCTCGGTTTCGGTGTCACCGGGTGCCACCAAGAGCGCCCCGCGCACGCGGGCGGTGTGCTGCGAATGCGCCGCCCATGCCGCCACCAGTATGCAGCCCAAGCTGTGCGCGGCCAGCCACACAGGGCCTGGCGGCGCGGCCAACACGGCGGCTTCCAGCTGCGCCATCCAGTCGCCACGGCGCGGGCGCAGCCAGTCGTGCTGCTCTACACGCTGGTAGCCGTGCAAGGCTTCCCAGCGGCTTTGCCAGTGGGCAGTGCCCGAATTTTGCCAACCGGGCAGGATGAGTGTGGTCATAAGTTTAGGCTGTTATGCTTTATTTTTCATAGCGCCACATGACCATGACACAATGACATCGCCTGTTTCTTGTCGCATAGAAATTTATGCGCTTGTAGCGCAGAGCAGCGCAACAAAGGGCTATTTCATGCTGCCAATGCGCGCCACCATCTCTTGGGCAAACTCCACAAAGGCCACGCTGCCCTTGGCGGCGGGGTCAAACACTACGCCGGGCAGGCCGTAGCTGGGGGCTTCGGCCAAGCGCACATTGCGAGGAATCACGGCGTTGAACACCTTGTCGCCAAAATGCGTTTTGAGCTGCTCGCTGACCTGCTGTTGCAGCGTGATGCGCGGGTCAAACATCACGCGCAGCAGGCCAATGATTTGCAAATCGGGGTTCATGTTGGCATGCACCTGCTTGATGGTGTTGACCAAATCGGTGAGGCCCTCGAGTGCAAAGTATTCGCACTGCATGGGCACGACCACGCCGTGGGCGCTGCACAGGCCGTTGAGTGTGAGCATCGACAATGATGGCGGGCAGTCAATCAGCACAAAATCATAATCGGCCTTGACGGCATCTAGGGCGAGCTTGAGGCGTTTGTCGCGGTGCTCCAGCGCCACCAGCTCTACCTCGGCACCGGCCAAATCACGGTTTGCGCCCAATACGTGGTAGCCGCACTGCTCGCTGAAGACGCGGGCTTCGGTGATGCTGGCCGACTCCAAGAGCACGTCGTACACGCTCAGCTCCAGCTTGCGTTTGTCCACGCCCGAGCCCATGGTGGCATTGCCTTGGGGGTCCAGATCAACCATGAGCACACGCTGGCCGATTTTGGCCAGACCAGCGGCCAGATTCACGGTGGTGGTGGTTTTGCCGACACCGCCTTTTTGGTTGGCTATGCAGAATATTTTCATGGCTGGGGGTACGGGGAGTGGCTGAAAATGAAGGGAGATGAAGGGAGATTGGGCAGATCGGGCGCGGTGCACTGGAGAAGCGTTAATCGTTTTGCTTAAGCGTTGGTTAGATGTGTTGGTCAGATCTTGCTTTGTCATTGCTCGAAGTTTTGGTGTTTCACGTGGAACATGCCCAGCCATGCATAGTTTGTTATTTAGAAATCGCCAACTTCAGGCCAAAACCAATCAGCAGCGTGCCTGCTATTTTATTCAATGCTCCGGCAATACGGGGGCTAGAGCGCAGTTTTTCGGCGGCAAAATAGGTAATTAACGTAGCGCACAACCCATATATGAAGGTAAGTGCGGCAATGGTGGCCGCCATCACCCCAAATGTCAACAAACCGCGGTGCGTGGCCGGATCGACAAACAACGGAAAAAACGCCATATAAAACACAATCGCCTTGGGGTTGAGGAGCGTAATCATCACCGATTGCATGAAAAACCGCCGAGGCTCCATATGCAATATAGGCGCGTCGCCCGCTTTGGCCACCAGCATTTTGAAACCCAAGTACGCCAAATACGCCGCGCCCAAGTATTGCACCGCCACGAAAGCGCGCGGGTAGTTGGCCAGCAAAGTGGCGACTCCCGCCACCGCCATCCACATCAATACCTGATCCCCCGCCATCACCCCCAGCGTGGCAGCCAAGCCGCCGCGTATGCCACCCTTGCTGGTAGAGGTAATCAAAGCCAAATTGCCCGGCCCAGGAATGAGCAAAAACACAATAATGGCGATCACGAATGCGCCGTAGTCTGCGACTCCTAGCATTTTTCTTGTTCTTTCTTTGGTTGGGGTTTGTAGTTTACTCTGGGATGCTTGGTTGGCCTGGGTTTTAAATTCAGACTTCCGGCCGCGAAGGGCGCTAAAGCTCGCGAAAGACGCAAAAGAAGATAAAGAAAACCAAAAATTCATAACCATACCCAGAGGGTACATAGTAAGCATTTCTCAACTCAGATCTTTTTTTGGTATTATTTCGCGTCTTTAGCGTATGTTTCGCGCCCTTCGCGGCCGGAAGTCCTGAATTACACAATCTATCCAGTAACACGCAGCCACACCAAGCAGCGCTGCGCATCCAGCCCCGGTATAACCAGCTGTTCCACGTGAAACATGTGCACGCCCGCAGGCAGGGCTTCTAGTTCGTCGGCTGGATGCTTGCCCTTCATCGCCATCCACACCCCCGTGCTTTGTTTCACGTGAAACGTGGTCAAGTTCACCAGGTCTACCAGCGATGAAAACGCCCTGCTCGTCACCACATCAAAGGCTTCGGCTTTGTATTCTTCCACCCGTGCATGCACGCCCCGCAAATTAGCCAAGCCCAGCGCCCCCGCCGCCTGCTGAATAAACGCCGCTTTTTTAGACACCGTGTCCACACAAGTCACATTGATCTGCGGGCAGCAAATAGCCAGCACCACGCCAGGCAGCCCTGCCCCGCTGCCCACGTCGAGCACGCGCATGGGCTTTGATTGGCTGTGGCGCAGCAGTGGCGGTACCACGGCTAGGCAATCGAGCAGGTGGTGGGTCAGCATATCGGCCGGATCGCGCACGGCGGTGAGGTTGTAGACCTTGTTCCACTTCTGAAGCAAGGCCAAATAATCCGCCAGCTGTGTGCGCTGCCTATCGCTCAGCGCCACGCCAATGGCACTTGCGCCTTGGGCTATGTCATCGGTTACTTGCAAATGGGCTTGTATGGTGTCTTTCATGCTTTTTTAAGGAAAATAATGGCAATGTCAGCGTCATATGGTCATAGTGCGCTATTAAATAGTGAGTGCTTTGTTAGGAGCTTGAATACGGGGATTTTTGAACGCAGAGGGCGCGAAGGTTTCGCAGAGGACGCAGAAGGAATACCAAAAAAAATACAAAATTTGCGCCTACACATACGACCAAAGTATTTAATAAAAAACGAGTCTGTGCAAGCTATTCTGTTAAATGGCTTCCTGATTAGCCATCAGCCTCAGTGTAAAAAATCTCACCGTTTAGACTGAGCTTGTCGAAGCCCTCATAAACCCTTCGACAAGCTCAGGGTGAAAGGATTGGATATCTGAGGCAGATGGCTAATCAAGAATGGTTTTGCTTTCTTGAATCGTCATTTCTTTTTTTGGTATTCCTTCTTGTATTCCTTCTGCGTCCTCTGCGAAACCTTCGCACCCTCTGCGTTCAAAATCCCCGCATTCAAAAAATTCACCCCGCCACAACCTCTACCGAAGTCAAAGCCGAAGCAGACACCCCCCGCCAGCTTCCCTTCTTCAAATGAATCAAGAGCAGCGAAATAGTAGCCGGCGTGATACCCGATATGCGCGATGCCATGCCCAGGGTTTCGGGCCGGTGCTTGGTGAGCTTTTGCCGCGCCTCAAAACTCAGCGAACCCACGGCAGCGTAGTCCAAGTCTGCTGGCAGCTTCAGGTGCTCGTAGTGCGCGGCTCTGGCCACTTCGTCTTTTTGCAGATCTATATAGCCCGAGTATTTGGCGCTGATCTCTATCTGCTCGATCACGTCGGGCGCTGTTTCACGTGAAACATGGGCTGTGGCGTACGCGCCTTCGTTGAGTTGCATGAGCTGGTCGTAGCCCACATTGGGGCGGCGCAGCAGGTCGGCCAAGTTGTATTCATGCTCCAGAGCCTTACCCAGCAAGCGCTCAGCCTGTGCTGCGTCCACAGTTTTGGGGTTCACCCATGTAGACTGCAAACGCTGTGTTTCACGTGAAACAGCCTCGCGCTTGGCGTTAAATGCCGCCCAGCGCGCATCATCCACTAAGCCCAGCTGCCGCCCCACCTCGGTCAGGCGCACGTCGGCATTGTCCTCACGCAGCTGTAGCCTAAATTCTGCGCGGCTGGTGAACATGCGGTAAGGCTCGGTCACGCCCTTGCTAATCAGGTCATCCACCAGCACACCCAAGTAAGCTTGATCGCGCCCGGGCAACCACATGTCGCCTTTGTAAGTCACGTCGCCCGCCGCGCTCAGTGCGCCATCACCGCAGCCCATCGCCCTGCATTGCAAGGCCGCGTTAATCCCTGCAAACATGCCCTGAGCGGCCGCCTCTTCGTAGCCAGTAGTGCCATTGATCTGCCCCGCAAAAAACAGGCCGCTAATAGCCCGCGTTTCAAAATTCGTTTTCAGCTCGCGTGGGTCAAAATAATCGTATTCAATGGCATAGCCCGGCCGCAGAATATGCGCGTTTTCCATGCCCGCCATGGAGCGCACCAAATCGTATTGGATGTCGAAGGGCAGGCTGGTCGATATGCCGTTAGGGTACACCTCGTGTGTGGTCAAGCCCTCGGGTTCTAGGAAAATCTGGTGGCTTTCTTTGTCGGCAAAGCGGTTCACTTTGTCTTCCACGCTGGGGCAATAGCGCGGGCCCACACCCTCAATCTTGCCAGTAAACATGGGGCTGCGGTCAAAGCCGCTGCGAATGATCGCGTGCGTGCGCGCATTGGTATGGGTGATGTAACACGGCACTTGGCGCGGGTGCATGTCGGCGCGCCCCATGAAGCTGAATACTGGCATTGGCGTCATCGAACCATCCGTCTGCACCATCCCGTCCCCCGGCTGCGCGGTACATTGGCTGTAGTCAATCGTGCGGCCGTCAATGCGCGGCGGCGTGCCAGTTTTAAGCCGCGCCTGTGGAAGCTTCAACTCTTTCAACCGAGCCGACAGCGAAATCGCAGGCGGGTCGCCCGCCCTGCCCGCTTGGTAATTGTTCAGCCCCACATGGATTTTGCCATCCAGAAAAGTGCCCGCCGTGAGCACCACAGTGCGGCTTCTAAACTTCACACCTACCTGCGTCACCGCGCCCACCACGCGCTCCACGCCATCCACAGTTTCCACCATCAGGTCATCCACCGCCTGCTGAAACAGCCGCAGGTTCGGCTGGTTTTCCAACATGCGGCGAATAGCCGCTTTGTACAAAATCCGGTCAGCCTGCGCCCGCGTGGCCCGCACCGCAGGCCCCTTGGACGAGTTCAAAATCCGAAACTGAATCCCGCCCTCATCGGTAGCCAGCGCCATCGCCCCGCCCATCGCGTCCACCTCTTTGACCAAATGCCCCTTGCCAATCCCGCCAATCGACGGATTGCAGCTCATCTGGCCAAGGGTTTCAATATTGTGGCTAAGCAGCAGCGTGCGCTGCCCCATGCGTGCCGCAGCCAGCGCCGCCTCCGTGCCCGCGTGCCCGCCGCCGACCACGATCACATCAAAAATTTGGGGATAGTTCATCCCCCTATTTTATCGCTTTGCCAGACAAATGCACTATTACTATATTTTTAATAGCGTGATATGACGGTATGACGGTGACATCGTGTTGTTTTTTCTTAAAAGCTTAAAATCAATACCAAATAGTTACCAAAACCTACAGCGACAGCAAAAACCCGTGTGCCTGCCGCACACAGTCGTCATAAGCGCCCACCATCACTGGCGCATCTGGCAGTCGATCAATGGCTTCAAACTGCACCTTCAGCACCGCTCGCCGCACATCGATTTGTTGCAAAAAAGCATCCCGATGCCGCACAAGCCATTGGGCTTCACGCCGCAATCCGCTGGGGTCGATTTGCATAACCAAACACAAATCCAACAAATCCCGCGCTGTCGCCCTATCGCCGCGGTGCCACATCTTTTTGGCCACGATTTCCACGTCGGTTTCCACACAGACCGCCTCACCCATGATCGTCTCTAGCGTCCAAGGCTGCTCTGTCAAATTGTGTGAGGCAACGATATCAATCTCACCCTCTGGACGCAGCAGCTTGATGTATTCCATGGCCTCCACGTAATCGTGGCACACACCCGCAGCCACGTCGCTTAGGCGCGGGTTCACAAAACCCAAATACTGCGGGTCTGGCACAAACAAATCAATGTCTTTGCTCAGTCGATGGGCATGGCGCAGCATCAGCACCGTGCCGCCGCCAAAAGTCCATGTGGCATCCACCCGCGTGCGCAAGCGCATCTCGCGCATCAAGGCCAGCGCATGCACAAACAAGCCACGCCAAGCGCCTGGCCGCTGCGCATCAAAGCCCATACCACTCCTTACGCGGCGACTGATGGGCACGCGCCCACTCGCCCACATGCTTCCACACCTTGGCTATTGGCAGCTTGGCCAAAAGCGCGGCCGCCTCCACGGCAGCCACCACCACAGACAGCGGCGCTTCATCCACAAAGCTGGCTATATGCGCAGCAAACGCATCAGGAATCTGGCCAGTGGCCAAAGCCGAATCCAGTGCCGCAGCGGGCATCTGGCTGGCATAGCTCACACTGGAGATCTGCGCCGCCGCAGCGAGCGCCCTTTTATGCTGCCCCGTGTGAGGCTGTGGCTGCCATTGCAAACGCAGCCCCACAATGTGCAGCAATCGCCCCAAGCGCCCCACACTCAAATCCACCAAACTCCCCCGCTCAAGCGCATTGACCGTCGCCTGCGATAAACCAGCCAACTGAGCTAGCGCCGTCTGTGTTAGCCCCAGCTCTTTGCGGCGTTTAAGCACTGAGGGTCCAATCCAAATCAAGTCATTCATGGCTAAAGCTTATGCTACGACCTTGATTTTGTCAAATATATTTGATATCGAATTTATTATTACTATATTTTTAATAGCGCAATATGACCATGTGACGGCGACATTTTTCGAAATTTCTCAAAAATATAAGCAAACAGTACTATAGGCCGATGCCATCACGTCTTGGCGACTCCAGCAGCTCTAAGTCTGCCAGATCTTTGTGGCGACCCGTTGCTTTCTTGTTGGTTTTAAAGTCGTCAATCGACAGAAAATTCAACTGCAAGCCATCAGCCTGCATCTGCATGCGCCGCTCAAAACACCGCTGAAAATCCACGCCGTCAATACTGGTCAGCAAGTCGATACGAAAGGGCGGGAAGCCAAGCTGAATCACCTGATTTGGCTCGGTCAAGTCGGCATGGGTAACGTCCGAACAGCCAAAACCAAACCCCGACAAACAACAATCAAATACTCAACGCGGTTTGAGTGGAGTAATCCGGCAAACTCTTTGAAATGCGATGTCAGCATAGGATTGTCCTAACCCCTCATGGTATTGCCTGCGCAGCACCTCAACCGCCTCAAGGCGTGCCTGCACGGGCTGCGCCAACCAATAGGCCATATCAGCAGCCTGTTGACCAGCTGCATCGTGAAGGTGGGCGCGTGCGATGGTGCGTTGCATGGTTTATCGTAACAGAGCGGTGGTTAATTTGGTGCGCTTGAGCACACTATATTATCAATAGCACACCATGACCATATGACGCTGACATTGGCAGTATTTTTCATAAAACCACCGCAAAAAAGGCTCAAACTCCCTCCGCCTCCGGCCACAGCTTAGGAAAGTAAAAGCGCAGCGCATGCTGCGGCACACCAAAGCGCAACTTGCCGTGCGGCGTGTCGCTCTCGAGCAGGCCGCGCGCCAGCAGGGCGCTTACCTGCGCCGTGGCCAGCCTGTCACCCAAGCCCAGCATGGCTTTAAAGTCTGCGCGCTCCACCTCTCCCTGCGTGGCAAAAGCGTAGTGCAGCGCCCGCAGCGCCTCGGTACGCACACCCAGCTTCACCACATGCTGCTCATAAGCCAAACACGCCGCAATCCGCCCCTTCATGCCATCCAAATCCAGCAGCCCAGTCATAAAAGCCACCTGCTCGGCGCATAAATCCAGCACGTAAGCAATCCAGCCCACCAGCGCCGCCTCGCCCAAATTCCCACGGCCGTCAAGGTCACCCGCGCGCGGCTCATCAGCCGCGGCCAGTTGCGCGTAATACGCCTCTTGGTTGCGCGCAAAACCGCGCAGAGGCGACCACAGCCCATTGGTCAAGCCCATCGCGCCCAGCGCGAACTGCGTGTGCAGCCGCGCCACACGGCCATTGCCATCGGCAAAAGGATGAATCCACGCCAAGCGCTGGTGCGAAGCCGCCACCGCCAGCAGCTGCAGCTCCCCGCGCCGCACCTGCCCATAAAACCCCGCCTAGCGCTCCAAAAAAGCAGGCAAAGCAGCCGCACTGGGCGCAGCATGTCTGCCCACACTCACCTCACCCGTGCGCAGCGCCCCCGGCAGCAGCGCCGAGCCATCGGCCAGCAAACGGTCCGCCAGCGGCAAACGCGCAAACAAATCACCATGAATAGCACACACCGATTGCGCAGCCCACACCGGCAAAGCCTGCGCCTGCTGAGCCCTAGCGCCCAAAGCCACAGCACTCCCAGCCCCAAGCCGCTCAAAATGCGCCTGTGACGCCATATGCGCCAAGGCCAAGCGCTGGCGCCGCGCCTTGTCCGCATCCTGCGAATAATCGCTGCGCAGCGCCTGCTCAATCTCCAGCGGCAGCGTGTGCTGCCCCTCAATCCGGTTCGAATAATACGAATGCATCGCCCGCAGCAAACCCCGCAGCCCCAGCAAAGCCTGCGGCTGACACATGCCCGAGAGCCGATCCGCCGCCCGAATCACATCCCCCGCCTGCTCCAGCAAAGCCCCCCGCCGATGCTCGCTAGGCAGCAAAGGCTCCATTTGCGTAGGATCATCGTATAGCTTGAATTTTTGCGAGTTTGTTAGCATCGCTAACTATATGATAAATAACAGCTTATTGCAAGTGCTGCACATATTTTTGCTAGAATTAATGCGCTCTTACACGAGGCCATTAAATCACTATAGTATAAATAGCACACTATAACCATATGACGCTGAAGACGTGTTGTTTTTCTTAAAAAGCGTTCAAAAACAGGCTTTATAACAACCAGGCCAAGATACTGTTGGTGTTACAAGTATTTAGACGTTTGGGTTTGCTGAGCTAACGTCAAGAAAAACGATTCTTTATCTAGTGTGATATGGCAGTGTGTCTATGACAATAGTCAATTTTGTAGAGGTTTAGCTTCCGGCGTACACCACAACATATACTTGGGCTGGACGCAATGCGCGAGGCAACGCTTTGGCAGCGGTGCAGTAATTACTCCGCATACGATTACTAATGTGCAGGGCATTTGCAGCGCAAGACAAACCCAATTCTTGTCTAAAATAATATATTGTTTTTTAGGCCGTCCATTGAAGTGTAGTGCTCTTTAAGCGATAGCGCGAAAACATGCGCGCGTATAGCTCTACTATTTGTAGCGCTTAATGGGCTCTAATGCAATGTGCTTAACGGACTCAATAATTGCCTTATAGAGCTCTTCGTTTTCGCGATTTTGTTTCATTTTGCGTACAGCGTTTAAATTAACGACCTCCGCGGAAGAGCGTTTATCTCTAGATTGGTTTTCATTTCCCATTTCAAGTGATGATACGAAATCAAGTTCAAGTTGCGGTTGATCCATTTTCATTCTCCAAATTAGCGCGCCCTGAATTTACAAGCTGCTTCTTCTGAAGTGAGTTTACCACCAAGGCCTCCAAAGCGGGAAGGGCTTCAAGGCTTTTTTCTAATCGCGGACGCCCTTGTTGAGGCGAAATCCTAATAACCATGCCATTTCGCTTTCGAGTGTCAGATGCCATCCTAAATAAAGAAAGGTATTTGGTTGGCGCTACACCATCAAAGGGCAGGATTCTAACCTTCCTCACCTCAGCCTCAGACTCTGATACCGCGTCATCGTGAAGCTTTGTAGCTAAACTTTTTTTATATGGCTCGATATAGTAAACCTCCTTGATTCCACTTGCAACAATGTGCCGAGCACAAGAGTGACAAGGATAGGTTGTTACGTACAAAACCCCTCCTCTTACGCGATCTCCCGAGCTTTTAAGAGCTGTAAGAATGGCGTGCATCTCCGCGTGAATTGAGCGAGAGAACTCTATCAAACTTCTGAGTTTCTTGTCCTTTGAAACAGCTTCTATTGCTGCAGATTTTTGCTTTGGATCGATAAAACTACTTAACGAGTCAACTATTTGTTTTGCTAATAACTCTTTTTCTTCATCATTAGAGCATTTACCCCCACCCCGATTCCAACATCGTAAGTCCTTCTCTCCATTTGGATCTTTCTCAGTATCAGTAAGGTATAAACCACCAAAAGGCCGAGGTACATCGTTCCAACCAACCGCAAGAAGCTCGCCTTCTGCATCTGTAACCGCGGCGCCAACTTGACGGGACAAGCACGCAGAATTACCAGCAGCCGAAGCGGCGGAATACATCGCAGTCTCTGCCCTAGTTGGTGTGATTATCTTTGTTCCTAATACCAAATGCAAAAACCGCTCTACCCGTGTTTTTAATTGTGCTTCAGTATTTGATTCCATCCTAAGGAAGAAATCACATTGCGGAAATGTTTTTGCTACTGTTTGCCCTTCTGCAGTTTCTTCACCAGAGTCGCGATCCATTAATTGATAAATTTCAGCAGGATCCATTCCTTTGTTTTTGAGATTTTGTTCACGCGTAGCTACGGGGGCAAAAACACCCACGACATAAAGCATCTCACGATACACAGCACGTAAAAGGTCTAATTCTTCTTGGTTTTTAACAGAGTCAATTATGTGACAGATACGGCGAGGTAAAAATTGTCCCGTTTCGTTGTTTTTACCATTTTTCTCCCTGTCTAAGCGAATTTGATTGACAGTAAGCTCAGCCAATACAGTAGCACCAAACTGTTTTCGCATCTCATCTCCATGAGAAATTAAAGACTGAATTCTTAAGAATTCAGTCTTGTTTGCTATATCGACAGTAGGCGTAGATTGTTGAGCGTGCTCAGAAATAAAACTGCTTAGTCTTATGTGTGTGCATTGATCATAGGCAAATGTCTCTTGAAGCATTTCCTGTATTTTTTCCGCCACCTGATGTATCGGTGAACCAATTGGCCCACATAATGCAATGACTAATTCATCTGTGTGTGTAGAGCTTACAACATCTGTTGTTGATTGCTTAGAAAACAAGTCCGGTCGTTTTTGAAAATCGTTTGCAGGTTTTTTTAGTGCGCTCATTTTTGTCTCTCCCGTTTTAATATTTACATTCCCTTTTTTTAAACGTCAATGTTCCCAGCCCTAAGCGCATTCGTCTCAATAAAGGCGCGTCGTGGTTCCACCTCGTCGCCCATCAAAGTGGTGAACACGCGGTCGGCTTCTATGGCATCTTCGATTTGCACTTTTAAGAGGGTGCGCACCGTGGGGTCCATGGTGGTTTCCCATAGCTGCATGGGGTTCATCTCGCCCAAGCCTTTGTAGCGCTGGCGGCCTACGGCGTTTTCGGCCTGCACGATGAGCCATGCCATGGCCTCACGGAAGTCGCTTACTTTGTGCTCTTTTTGCTTCTCGCCTTCGCCGCGTTGCACCACGGCGCCTTCGGTAATCAGGCCTTCAAAGGTGAGCGCGGCTTCGCGCATGGCGGCGTAGTCACCACCGTGCACAAAATCAGCCGTAATCGTGCTGATTTTGGCGTTGCCGTGGATGCGGCGGGTGATGGTGAGTATGTGTTTGTCGCTGCGCGCGTCAAACTGCGCGGCGACTTCGGCATCGTGTAGGCCGGCCTTGAGGGCTAGGGCTGATTTTTCGGCGGATTCCAGAGTGTCTAGATCCAGCGCCGCGCCCTGCATGATGGCGCGCAGGGCTTCACCGTCCATCCATGCGGAGAGGCGGTTAATCACGGCGTTGGCCACTTGGTATTTGCGGGCAATTTCGTCTAGCGCCGCACCTTCAATGGTGGGCTTGCCAGCACCGGGCACTACCTTTGCGCCATCGAGCGCTACTTTAAGCAAATACACATCCAACGCCTGCGCGTCTTTGAGGTATTGCTCGTGTTTGCCTGTTTTCACTTTGTACAGTGGCGGCTGGGCAATGTAGATGTGGCCGCGCTCCACCAATTCGGGCATTTGGCGGTAAAAGAAAGTCAGCAGCAGCGTGCGGATATGCGCACCGTCCACGTCGGCATCGGTCATGATGATGATGCGGTGGTAGCGCAGCTTGTCGGCATTGAAGTCGTCTTTGCCGATGCTGGTACCCAGAGCGGTGATCAGCACCAAAATCTCATTGCTGGTAATCAGCTTTTCATAACGCGCTTTTTCCACGTTCAAAATCTTGCCGCGCAGAGGCAGAATTGCTTGAAACTTGCGGTCTCGCCCCTGCTTGGCGCTGCCTCCGGCCGAGTCGCCCTCCACGATGTAAATTTCGCACAGCGCAGGGTCTTTTTCTTGGCAATCGGCCAGTTTGCCGGGCAAGCCTAAGCCATCGAGCACGCCTTTGCGGCGCGTCATTTCGCGGGCTTTGCGGGCAGCCTCACGGGCACGGGCAGCGTCTACAATTTTGCCGCAGATGATTTTGGCGTCATTGGGGCGCTCTTGCAAAAAATCGCTCAGCAGTTTGCTGACAATTTCTTCCACTGGTGCGCGCACCTCGCTGCTCACCAGTTTGTCCTTGGTTTGCGAGCTGAATTTGGGTTCTGGTACTTTCACACTCAGCACGCAGCACAGGCCTTCGCGCATGTCATCGCCCGTGACTTCTACCTTGGCTTTTTTGGCAATCTCACTGTCGTCAATGTATTTGTTGATCACCCGTGTCATGGCGGCGCGCAAACCCGTGAGGTGGGTGCCACCGTCGCGCTGGGGGATGTTATTGGTAAAGCAGAGGACGTTTTCGTTATACCCATCGTTCCATTGCATGGCCACTTCTACGCCAATGCTGGTGCCTGGAATGCCGCCATAGGTCTCCGATGGGCGCTCACCCATGGCATGGAACACGTTGGGGTGCAATACTTTTTTACCCGTGTTAATGAACTGTACAAATCCTTGCACACCGCCCGTGCCAGCAAAGTCGTCTTCCTTGCCACTGCGCTCGTCTTTGAGGCGGATGCGCGTGCCGTTGTTCAAAAAGCTCAGTTCGCGCAGGCGTTTGGCCAATATATCGTAGTGAAAATCGATGTTTTGCGTGAAGATTTCTGGGTCAGGCGAAAAATGCACTTCGGTGCCACGCTTCTCGGTATCCCCAGTCACACGCATGGGAGACACCTCAATGCCGTCGACCATTTCTAACAAACGGTTTTGCACAAAACCCTTTGCAAACTCGATCTGGTGCATCTTGCCTTCGCGGCGCACCATCAAACGCAGCCATTTGCTCAATGCATTCACACAGCTCACACCCACACCATGCAACCCGCCCGACACTTTGTAGCTGTTTTGGTTGAATTTGCCACCTGCATGCAACTCAGTCAACGCAATCTCACTGGCACTGCGTTTGGGCTCATGCTTATCGTCCATTTTCACCCTTACCGGTATGCCCCGGCCGTTGTCGGTCACGCTCACCGAATTGTCCGAGTGGATGGTAACCACAATGTCATCACAATGCCCAGCCAGCGCCTCGTCAATCGAATTGTCCACCACCTCAAACACCAAGTGGTGCAAACCGGTGCCGTCTGATGTGTCGCCAATGTACATGCCCGGGCGCTTACGCACCGCTTCTAGGCCTTCTAAGATTTGGATGGAATTAGCACCGTAGTCCGCTTCTTGGGCTGCATTGGTATTTGTCGGGGTATCTTTGGAATCAGTAGTCATGGGGTAATCAAATAGAAGCGGCCAAAAGGCAGAAAAACGAATTGTCAAAGTCTAAAAATACTGCAAACGCTTAGATGCGCATAGGCATGACGACGTACTTGAACATAGCATCATCAGGCACGGTAAACAATGCCGAACTGTTGGCATCGGCCAGTTGCAAATGCACCATGTCTTGCTGCATATTGGCCAGTGCGTCTATGAGGTAAGTCACATTGAAACCAATTTCAATGTTCTCGCCTGCATAGTCAATGTCTAACTCGTCCACGGCCTCTTCTTGCTCGGCATTGTTCGAAGCAATGCGCAGCACACCTGGCTCAATATTCAGGCGCACGCCTTTGAATTTTTCGCTGGTCAAAATAGCGGTGCGCTGCAAACAAGCCAACAAAGGTGCACGGCCAAGGGTGATCACATTTTTGTGGTTGCGCGGTATCACGCGGTTGTAATCGGGGAATTTACCTTCCACCAGTTTGGTCACAAACTCCATGCCACCAAAGCTGAATTTGGCTTGGTTGCCCGCAAACTGCATATCGATATTGGGGGATTCACTGTCTTTGGCATCGCTGAGCAGGCGCTGCAGCTCGAGCACTGTTTTGCGCGGCAAGATTACCTCTTGCTTGGGCACTTCCACCTCAAGCTGAGCACCGGCAAAAGCCAAGCGGTGGCCATCAGTGGCCACTAGGCTAAGCTGCTTGCCTTCGGCCACAAACAAAATGCCATTGAGGTAGTAACGAATGTCGTGCACGGCCATGGCAAAGCTCACTTGGGCTAGCAAGTCTTTGAGCGTTTTTTGCGGTACTGAAAACACCGGACCAAAACTGGCCGCCTCTTGCACCAACGGGAAGTCTTCAGCGGGTAAGGTTTGCAATGTGAAGCGGCTTTTACCGCCTTGTAACACCAACTTGTTTTGCTGCGAGGTGAGCGACACGGTTTGGTCAGCGGGCATGGTGCGCAAAATATCAATCAGCTTGCGCGCGCCAATCGTGGTGGTGAAGTCGCCTTCATCACCACCCAAACTGGCTTGCGTGCGGATTTGGATTTCTAAATCGCTGGTGGTCAGCTGCAGATTTTGTCCCGTTTTACGAATCAGAATATTCGCAAGAATGGGCAAGGTGTGGCGCCGCTCAACAATGCCAGAAACGGACTGGAGCACCGAAAGAATTTTGTCTTGCGTGGTTTTGAGTACGATCATGTCAACCTCTTATTTCATTAATTTAATATAGTAGTAGTAGATAAGCACAGCATTCAATTGTGGACAGGTATTTTTTTCACTTGTGATTCAAGTACTTAGGGGTATTTTGACCGAAGAACAAGTCTGTGGGTGTAGCCACTTTTTGGTTCAAGGCAATTGGGGATAAGTCAAGGTTTTGCATATTTTCTGTGGATAAGTATGGAGTTATTCAAAAACTATACACAGGGTTTACAACACAGGTGGTTTCAATACTTTTATCCTTTCAATGTTTGTTCAAGCACCATGATTTGGCCATGCAGCTCGGTCAGGAGCTTGCGTTCAGCCCCTATTTTACGGACTGCATGTAACACCGTGGTGTGGTCACGCCCGCCAAAGGTTTCACCGATTTCGGGCAGGCTTTTTTGGGTCAGCTCTTTGGCCAAATACATGGCAATTTGGCGCGGCCGGGCAATCGATGCGGGCCGCTTTTTAGAATACATGTCCGCAACTTTGATTTTGTAATAATCGGCCACGGTTTTTTGGATGTTTTCTATGGAGATTTGGCGGTTTTGAATCGACAGCAAATCGCGCAGGGCTTCGCGTGCCAAGGCGATAGAGATTTCTTTTTGGTTAAAGCGTGAATAAGCCAAAATTTTGCGCAGCGCACCCTCTAGTTCGCGCACGTTAGATCGCACGTTCTTGGCCACAAAGAAGGCCACCTCTTCAGGCATCACGGTGTTTTCTGCTTTGGCCTTATTGATCAGAATGGCCACGCGCATTTCTAGCTCAGGCGAATCGATGGACACGGTCAAACCTGAATCAAAGCGCGAGACCAAGCGCTCGTGGATGTCGGGCAGGTCTTTGGGATAGGTGTCACTGGTAAGGACGATGCGCGATTTTTTGGCCAGTAAGGCCTCAAAAGCGTTGAAAAACTCTTCTTGCGTGCGGTCTTTGTTGGCAAAAAACTGCACATCGTCAATCAGCAAGAGATCCAGCGAGTGGTAGCGTTCTTTGAATTGGTCAAAAGTTTTGCGCTGGTAGGCCTTTACTACGTCACTTACAAATTGCTCAGCGTGGATGTACAAGATTTTTGCATGGGGTTGGTCGGCAAGCAATTGGTTGCCTACGCAATGCAGGAGGTGGGTTTTACCCAAACCCACACCTCCGTAGATAAACAAAGGGTTGTACAAGCCCCCCATGTTATTGGCCACATGCAAAGCAGCGGCTCTGGCCATGCGGTTGGCACTGCCCTCGACCAAGGTTTCAAAACTAAGGGCAGAATTGAGCCTGTTTTTGGCTAATTCTGAGGGGTTATCTTCCACCACCGCTGCGGCTTCATATGCGATGTCCAGTGGCACGATTCCGGCAGCCATGAAGCTGCGGGTGGGCGCTTCGCGGGGCGTGAGCGCCAGTTCCAAACCTACTTTTTGCCCATGAATTTTTTCTAAAACCGAGGCAATTTTGGCGCTGTATTGGGCGCGTACCCAATCGAGCTTGAAGCGGTTGGCCACAAAGAGTGTGATTTTTGACAAATCCAACTCCACCGTGGCGGCCAATGGCTTGATCCAAGTGTTGAACTGCTGTTCGGGTAACTCATTGGCAAGCTGGCCCATGCAGGCAGCCCATAAATCTGCGCCTGGTTGCAGGGAGGTGTCTGCCATAGAAAGAGAAGCTGAAGGCATGGCAGGGTCGGATAAAGCTGTGGATATGTTCTTATTGGGAGAGCCCGTATAGTAGCTTAAAACCAGAGTTATCCACATAGGGAAAATAAGAGTTTTTGCAAAAAATAAACACAAGCCTAGCCGGCATCAAACCTGCCAAAGAGTACAAAAATTTCGTGTAAATAGTTAAAAAACAAGCCAAAATACAGAAAATGCCCTGCTGTACAAGTCAATCTTTTACAGAAATAAGTCGCGCTAAATAGGCGCAGTGCATCAGTTTTCTGCGATAATGCTAGGTTGACCAATTTTGCTCTGCTCTACTAATAGAGAATGATATGAAACGCACTTACCAACCTTCCAAAACCCGCCGCGCCCGTACCCACGGCTTCCTCGTTCGCATGAAAACCCGTGGTGGCCGTGCCGTAATCAATGCACGCCGCGCCAAAGGCCGCAAGCGTTTGGCGGTGTAAAGCCCCAGCTGCTTCAAGCTTTCATGCAGCAAACTTGCTTGCCCGCATCCAAACTAGCGCACAGTTTGCCGCCATCATGCGCGGTACACAGTTGCATGCTGCGGGCAAAATAGTTTCAAAAAGCGCGCATTTTGCGCTGCATGCCCTGCCCGGGCAGAGTGGTTCAAACGGTTTACCCAAAGCGCCAAGCATAGGCGTGATTGCCCCTAAGCGATTGGCTAAACGCGCAGTTACCCGCAACACCATCAAACGCCAAATCTACGCTGTGAGTGCTGCCCTTCAAACCAATGTCCAAGCCGACCACTATGTCGTGCGTTTGCGTGCGCCGTTTGCCAAAGAAGCATTTCCCAGCGCGACATCCGAACCGCTCAAGCGCTGCATTCGGCTAGAGCTTGGCGCTTTGTTTGCCAAGGTCTGCGGATGATTGATTTTGTACTGCGTTTGCCGCAGCGCCTTTTGACGGGCGTGGTGCATGGATACCGTTTGCTGCTGAGCCCATGGCTGGGCGCGGGTTGTCGCTTCTACCCTACATGCTCTGCTTACGCGCTGGCTGCGCTTGAGCAGCACGGTGCTGCATATGGAAGTGCGCTGTCTGTATGGCGCATAGTGCGTTGCCAGCCTTGGTGCGCGGGCGGGCTTGACCCTGTGCCCCACGCCAAAGCCGTGCCACTTGCCAAGCATTCCAAAAACCTGTTTACCTCCTTGTTGATAAAGAAATCCCCATGAACGATATCCGCCGCACCATCCTGTGGGTGATTTTTGGTTTTTCCATGATTTTGTTGTGGGACCAATGGCAAGTACACAATGGCCAAAAAGCCACTTTTTTCCCTGCGCCTAAGCCTGCAGTTGCTGTGGCAGCGCCCGGTGCAGCGGCATCAAGCGTGCCATCGGCCAGCACCGCGGCTGTGCCTACAGCCAGCGTTGTGGGCCAAGTGCCTGCCGTGGGCGTGGCGCCTTCAGCGCAAGCGCCAGCTCTTGCCCAACGCATAGAGGTGGCCAGCGATGTGCTCAAGCTGGTGTTTAGCACGGAAGGTGGCAATGTGGTGCGCGCAGAGCTCACCCAACACTACGACACTGAATTGGCCAAAGACGAAAAGCCAGGATCGCGCAAAATCATTTTGCTCGATGAAAGCAAAGAACGCATTTATCTGGCCCAGTCAGGTTTGGTGGGCGTGGTGGGCCAGCCCGCCCTGCCTAACCACAAATCGGTCATGACGTTCAGCGGTGACCGCGCCCTCAAAGACGGCCAAAACGAGATCGTCTTGCGCTTTGAGTCTGCCGATATGGGCGGCATCAAATTGGTAAAAACCTATACGGTAAAGCGCGGGGCATACGACATTGCCGTCAAACACGAAATCATCAATTCCGGCGCTGCGCCAGTTTCTGCACAGCTGTACATGCAATTGGTACGCGATGGCAACAAGCCCGCGGGCGAGTCGTCTTTTTACTCCACCTTTACCGGCCCTGTGGTTTACACCAGCGAAAAGAAATACCAGAAGGTGGAGTTCACTGACATTGAAAAGAACAAAGCCGACTTCCAAAAAGACACCACAGGCGGCTATGTGGCGATGGCGCAGCACTATTTTGCCAGCGCGTGGTTGATGGCCGATGGCGATAAGCGCGAAATGTACATGCAAAAAGTGGATACCAACCTGTATTCCGTAGGCATGAAGACAGAAATGGCGGCCGTTGCTGCGGGCGTTGCCACACTCAAACAAGCCAAGCTTTTTGTAGGCCCGCAGGTGGAGCACAAGCTAGAGGCACTTTACCCCGGTTTTGAGCTGATCAAAGACTACGGCTGGCTCACGATTTTGGCCAAACCGATGTACTGGGTCATGGAAAAGCTGCACGGTTTCATTGGCAACTGGGGCTGGACCATCATTGCGCTGGTGCTCTTGATCAAAGCGGCTTTTTACTGGCTGAACGCCCAGGCCTACCGCAGCATGGCCAAAATGAAGGCTGTGAACCCCAAAATCATGGAAATGCGCGAGCGCCTCAAAGACAAGCCGCAAGAGATGCAGCAGCAAATGATGAAAATCTACAAGGAAGAAAAAGTCAACCCCATGGGCGGGTGCTTTCCCATCATGGTGCAAATTCCGGTGTTCATTGCCCTGTATTGGGTGCTGCTGTCGTCAGTGGAGTTCCGTGGCGCGCCTTGGGTGGGTTGGATCCGAGACTTGTCGCTGCCAGACCCGTGGTATTTGCTGCCCGTGGTCATGACGCTTACCACCATGCTGCAAACCGCGCTCAACCCCGCGCCGCCAGACCCGCTACAGGCCAAGCTGATGTGGTACATGCCGCTGGCCTTCTCGGTGATGTTTTTCTTCTTTCCGGCTGGTTTGGTGCTCTATTGGATCACCAACAACGTGTTGTCGATTGCCCAGCAGTGGTTGATTAACACCAGTATGGGTGTGCCGCCGCAGTTCAATTTGCCGACGTTTTTAACCAAGAAAAAAGACGACACAAAAGCTTAAATAGCTTGCGCACGCGGTCTGGTGTTTGTGCTGCAAGCGTGCGCTAACTTGCAACGCATGGCCACCCGCGACTTGATGGACATGGTATCGTCACCCGCATGCTAGAGCGCCACACCGAATCTATTGCCGCCATTGCCACCGCTCCAGGGCGCGGTGCGGTGGGCATCGTGCGGGTGTCGGGCAAGGCGGTGGCGGCGGTGATGGCGGCGGTGTGCGGCAAGCAGCTTGTGCCCCGGCAGGCAACCTATTTGCCGTTTCGCGCCAGTGCAGCGGATGCCCCTAGTGGGAATGTGCTGGCTAGTTTCCCCGTGGCTAACCAATCCGCAACAGACAACGCCACTGGCACAGCACCGCATGGCATCCAATTCGCGCAGCAAGCCCCGCCCATAGACCAAGGTTTGGCGCTGTATTTTCCCGCGCCCCATAGCTACACGGGGGAAGACGTGTTGGAGCTGCAAGCCCATGGCGGCACTGTGGTGCTGCAGCTGTTGCTGGCGCGTTGCCTTGAGGCTGGCAGGGCGCAGGGTTTGCGCATTGCCGCGCCGGGCGAGTTCACCGAACGCGCCTATTTGAACGACAAAATTGACCTTGCCCAAGCCGAGGCCGTGGCCGATTTGATTGATGCCAGCACCGAAGCGGCGGCGCGCTCAGCCAGCCGCTCGCTGGGCGGCGCATTCTCTAATGAAATCAAACAGTTGAGCGATGCCATTGTGCAACTTCGGATGCTGGTGGAGGCCACACTGGATTTCCCCGAAGAAGAAATAGACCACCTTTCACGTGGCAAAGCAGATGCGCAAGTGGCTGGCCTGCGCCAGCAGCTGGCCAGTGTGTGCCAGCGTGCGGTGCAGGGGGCGCTGCTGCGCGAAGGCATTCAGGTGGTGATTGCGGGGCAACCCAATGCAGGCAAAAGTTCGTTGCTCAATGCCTTGGCTGGGGCGGAACTGGCCATTGTGACGCCGATTGCGGGCACCACGCGCGACAAAGTGCAGCAAACTATCCAAATAGAAGGCGTGCCCATCCACATCATTGACACCGCAGGGCTGCGCGAGAGTGACGACGAGGTGGAGAAAATTGGCATTGCGCGGGCTTGGGAGGCCATTCGTGGTGCCGATGCCGTGCTTTTTTTGCACGACGTAAGCCGTGAAAACGCTCCTGAATACAGAGCAAACAATGACCATATCACGCTGACATTGGTCAAAAATCTTCCAAAAAGCGTTCCCATACTGCATGTAGACAACAAGATTGACTTGGCGCAAACAGCGCAGCCATCTTTGGCGGCAAATACGGACTCCAATGGCGGCGCACCTGCCAGCGCGCGAGAGAATGCAAGCGCAGAAGCGGCCGACCATGCGGGCGTACACCCACATGCACATGCACACGCAAACCTCGACGCAAACCCCGAAAGGCTGCAACTCTCAGCCAAAACAGGCCAAGGCCTAGACGCGCTGCGTGCCAGACTGCTCGCCATAGCGGGCTGGCAAAGTGGTGCACAAGGCCTTTTCATAGCCCGTGAACGCCATGTGCAGGCGCTGCGCCGCGCGCAGGCGCACATGGAAGCGGCCGCAGAACACCTAAGCCAAGAGGCGGCCAACTTAGACCTTATGGCCGAAGACCTGCGTTTGGCGCACAACAGCTTGGGCAGCATCACAGGCGCTATGACTGCAGATGACTTGCTGGGCGAAATATTCTCACGCTTTTGCATCGGCAAATGAGGTGCTGCGCGCGGCCCTAACTGGCCGCCCTGCCAGCGGGCATCAGGCATAGTTCAAACACAGCCTATGCATGCAAAAAGAAGAATTTATAAAAAATACTGCCAATGTCAGCGTCATATGGTCATAATACGCTATTAAATAGTGAGTTTACTCATGCGCCTTAAGCATTCTGCGGTATTGCATAGCCTCGGCCAAATGCGTCAAGCCCACGGCTTGTGCGCCTGCCAGATCAGCGATGGTGCGGGCCACTTTGAGGGCGCGGTGGGTGGCTCTGCCAGACCAGCCTAGGCGCGTGGCGGCCGTGGTGAGGAAGCGGCGCGCGGCATCATCGAGCGCGCAATGGGTGTCGATGTCTTGCCCTTGCAGCGCGTGGTTGGCCATGCCTTGGCGCTGCAAGGCGCGGTCATGGCCAGCGGCCACCCGCGCGGCAATCGGTGCGCTGCCTTCGCCGCTGCCCGCTTGCAGCAGCTCGTCGGGTGCAAGGGCGCTCACTTCCACATGCAGGTCAATGCGGTCCATCAAGGGCCCCGATAACTTGGCTTGGTAGCGGCTGATTTGGTCGGGCGTGCAGCGGCAGGGTTTGAGGCGCGAGCCCAAATAACCGCAGGGGCAGGGGTTCATGGCCGCAATCAGCTGAAAGCGTGCCGGAAACTCGGCCCGCCGAGCGGCGCGCGCAATGCTGATCACGCCAGACTCTAAAGGCTCGCGCAAGGCTTCCAATGCACTTCTGGGAAATTCTGGCAATTCGTCTAAAAACAACACGCCACGGTGCGCCATGCTGATTTCTCCTGGCCGTGGTGGCGAGCCTCCGCCTACCAGTGCCACCGCGCTGGCCGTGTGGTGTGGCGCAATGGTGGGCCGCACAGCCCAGCGGCTCAATGCAAAACTGCCTGCCAAACTTTGCACAGCGGCTGATTCGAGGGCATCTTGCGTGTCCATAGCCGGGAGCAAGCCCGCAAAACGCTGCGCCAACATGGATTTACCAGCACCGGGCGGACCCATCATGAGCAGGCTGTGGCCTCCAGCAGCGGCAATTTCAAGGGCGCGCTTAGGGGCGCTTTGGCCTTTCACATCGGCTAAATCGGCGTAGCGCGGGCGTTCGGGATGGGGTTTGGTTTGCACCCGTGCCCATTCACTGGTTGGCGCTGCTTGGGTCTGGACTGTGCCAGCGCTGCCGTCTGCATTGGCCGCCGGGCGCACAAAGCGCTGCACCACTTCCAGCAGGTGCTTAGCCCCGTACACACAGGCATCGGGTACAAGGGCGGCCTCGGCCGCGCTCTCTAGGGGTAAAACCAAGCGCGGTGCTTTGCTGGCAAGGCCACTGCCGACGCCATTGCCGCCGCCGCGGCCAAAGCCAACACCGCCAGCTGTATTTGCAGTCGAATTACCCACTGCCGTGGCTCGCAATGCACCATCTGTGTGCCTGCCCGCATGCGAGATAGCCAAGCTCATGGCCAGCGCCCCGCGCACAGGCCGCAGCTCGCCTGAAAGCGACAGCTCCCCGGCAAACTCATAGCCATTGAGCTGCGTCGCGTCGATGACACCACTTGCGGCCAATATGCCAAGCGCAATTGGCAGGTCAAAACGCCCAGAATCTTTGGGCAAATCGGCAGGCGCAAGGTTGACTACGATTTTTTTGTTGTGGGGAAACTCCAAGCCCGCATTGGAAATGGCCGAGCGCACCCGCTCCCGCGCCTCTTTGACCTCGGTGTCGGCCAATCCCACCAGCGTAAAGCTGGGCAGGCCGTTGGCTAAATGCACCTCGACTTGCACGGGGGGCGCTTGTAGACCCAGCAGAGCACGTGAATGCAACAAAGCGAAACCAGACATAAAAATTCTCCAAATTGGTGCATTGAAAGCCCATGGCTGCGGTGCCCGTGATCGCACCGTAATGGTGCGAAATGTGCAACAGACGCACAGCAGGCAAATGGTAACTGTAATTATAAGCAGTATACACAACGCGCGCACCAAACAATTGGATTACAGGCCTGAGATTAATCGCGCGATACAGATTGGCACAAATCCTGCTTTGAATGGTTTTCTTTAGGAGTAATTTATGAACAAAACCACCATCCAATCCGCCATCGTCCTAGTTTGCGCCCTCTCGGGAGCAGCTTTTGCCCAAACCGCAGCGCCAAAAGCCCCTGAGCCAGACTACACCCTGTCTTACAACGTGGGCGCTACCACCGATTACCGCTACCGTGGTATTTCCCAGTCGCGTTTGCAGCCCGCCGTGTTTGGTGGTGTGGATTTTGCGCATAAAAGTGGCTTTTACGCAGGCGCTTGGGCTTCGAGCATCACTTGGATCAAAGACAACAGCAGCGCAGGTTTCGAAACCAAAGGCCCGATTGAGTTAGACCTGTACGGTGGCTACAAAGGCGAATTCAACAAAGAAATCAGCTATGACTTGGGCCTGCTCCAGTACGCCTATTTGGGCAACACCCTGAGCAACACCAGCCCAGGCAATGGCGCAACCTACCAAGATGCCAACACCACCGAGTTGTATGGTGCAGTGACTTACAAGCAATACACCGCAAAATACTCGCATTCAGTGGGCCGTTTGTTTGGCACATTAGGCAGCAAAAACTCGGGCTACATTGACCTGAGCGCCAATTTTGATCTGGGCAATGGCTGGTCAGTTGTGCCGCACATTGGTATCCAGCGCATTTCTGACAACGCCAAAGCAAACTACGGCGGCGTCTCCCCTGCTTACACCGATTACTCGGTAACCGTGAACAAAGACATTGACGGTTTGGTGGTGTCTGCTGCCTTGGTCAGCACGGATGCCAGCAAGGTGTTCTACGAAAACGTGGCCACCAAGCAATTCATGGGCAAAACTGGTCTGGTTCTGTCCCTCAAGAAAAACTTCTAAGCCCTGCGCTCAGACAACCATCCAAGAGGAGCACTGCATGAAACTCGTCACTGCCATCATTAAACCGTTCAAGCTTGACGAGGTGCGTGAAGCCCTCTCGGCCATGGGCGTGCAAGGCATCACCGTCACCGAGGTCAAGGGTTTTGGCCGCCAAAAAGGCCATACCGAGCTGTACCGAGGCGCGGAATACGTGGTGGACTTTCTGCCAAAAGTCAAAATCGAAGCGGCCGTGGCCGATGACCTCGTTGAGCGCGTGATAGAAGCGGTAGAGGGCGCAGCCCGCACCGGCAAAATCGGCGACGGCAAAATTTTTGTCTACAACTTAGAGCAAGTTGTGCGCATCCGCACCGGTGAAACCGGCAAAGAAGCCTTGTAAATCAGGAGCAACACATGAAAAAAATACTAGCCAGTTTGGCCCTAGGATTGGGCCTGTTCATGGGCAGTGGCGTTGGCATGGCCCAAACTGCAGCTCCAGCTGCTGTACCAACTGCCACACCAGCTGCCACAGCCCCGGCGGATGCCAAGGCAGCACCAGCCGCAATGCCTGCCGCAGCCACGGCTGCAGTGGCTGCTCCTGCTGCTGCCCCCGCCCCCGCCGCAGCCGCGCCAGCCCCCGTGCCCAACAAAGGCGACACCGCTTGGATGACCATGGCCACGGCGATGGTGCTGTTCATGACATTGCCCGGCTTGGCGCTGTTCTACGGCGGCTTGGTACGCAGCAAAAACATGCTGTCCGTGCTGATGCAGGTTTTCGTAGTTACCGCATTGATTTATGTGCTTTGGGTGATTTACGGCTACAGCGTGGCCTTCACTGGCGGCAATGCATTCATTGGCGGATTCGACAAGCTCTTTTTGAAAGGCGTTACGCCAGACTCGGTGGCGGCTACTTTTAGCAAGGGCGTGGTCATTCCTGAGTTGAGCTTCGTTGCCTTCCAAGCCACCTTTGCAGCCATCACCGTAGCGCTGATTGTGGGTGCATTTGCTGAGCGTGCCAAGTTCTCTGCCATCCTGTTGTTTGCCGTGCTGTGGTTCACCTTTAGCTACCTGCCACTTGCCCACATGGTGTGGTACTGGGACGGCCCAGATGCTATCAGCGATGCAGCAAGCCTAGACAAAGTAACCGCCGCAGCTGGCTGGCTCTGGGCCAAGGGTGCGCTTGATTTTGCAGGCGGCACTGTGGTGCACATCAATGCTGGCATAGCTGGTTTGGTGGGTGCTTATGTGATGGGCAAACGCGTGGGCTACGGCAAAGAAGCCATGGCACCCCACAGCCTTACCCTCACCATGGTGGGCGCAGCCATGCTGTGGTTTGGCTGGTTTGGCTTCAATGCGGGCTCTAACCTCGAAGCCAATGGCGTCACCGCTTTGGCCTTTGTCAATACCATGGTGGCAACTGCTGCTGCCACACTCAGCTGGATCGCTGGCGAAGCCCTGCTCAAAGGCAAGGCCTCCATGCTCGGCGCAGCCTCTGGCGCAGTGGCTGGCTTGGTTGCCATTACACCGGCCTGTGGCTTTGTCGGCCCCATGGGTGCCATTGTGATTGGCCTGTTGGCTGGTTTGATTTGCCTGTGGGGTGTGAATGGACTCAAGCGCCTGTTGGGTGCGGACGATTCATTGGATGTCTTTGGTGTACACGGTGTGGGCGGTATTTTGGGCGCCATACTCACCGGTGTATTTGCCGCGCCATCTTTGGGCGGCACGGGAGTGTATGACTATGTGGCCAACAAAGTAGGCGCAGAGTACAGCATTGGCAGCCAAGTGTGGATCCAAACACAGGCGGTGCTGACAACCTTGGTGTGGTCTGCAGTGGTTGCTTTCATTGCCTTCAAATTGGTTGACATGGTGGTTGGTCTGCGCGTATCGGAAGAAGAAGAGCGCGAAGGTCTGGACATCAGCAGCCACGGCGAAACAGCATATAACCGCTGATCGCCCACCTTTCTCCTTTGGAACTCACAGGCCCGCGCAAGCGGGCCTTTTTTATATCCGACTCGGTATTGTCATGGTTTTGCCATGTTTCGGGCTTGGTAATGGCTAAACTAGCCGCATGCACCGCACCATATTTACCACCCCCGTTGTCAACAGCCTGTTTCGCGGCCTGTCGATTGCCTTTTTAAAACTCTCTGGCTGGCGCGTAGAAGGCCAATTGCATCCCGATGCCACCAAGAGCGTGCTGATAGCCGCCCCCCATACCAGCAACTGGGATTTGCCCTACACGCTCATGGTGTGCTTTGTGCTGCGTTTGAACGTCTATTGGATGGGCAAACAAAGCATCTTTAAGCCGCCTTTTCGCGGTGTCATGATGTGGCTAGGCGGCATACCCGTGAACCGAGAACAATCGAACAATTTAGTGGCCAGCTCGGCCGATGCGCTCAAGGCGGCCAGTGGCCCGGTGCAATTGATCGTGCCGCCCGAGGGCACGCGCAGCGCCACACGCTATTGGAAAACGGGGTTTTACTACATTGCCACCGGCGCACAAGTGCCAATCATGATGGCCTACATGGACTACCCCAATAAACGGGCAGGCCTTGGCCCATTGCTGCACCCAACGGGCAACATCGAGCAAGACATGGTCACCATCAAGGCGTTTTATGCCCCTTTTAAGGGCAAAAACGAAGACCAATACCATGCATGAAGCCTTAGGAGGCGCGGCTTGCACTTGCCGTTCGCCTTGAGCTTGTCGAAGGGTTCTTAGCTTGCTTGGTTACTGCTGCGGCTACAGGGAGCTGTGCCGACATATACGTTCGCTCTGAGCTTGTCGAAGGGTTCATGCCCGGCTTGGTCACTGCTGCGGCCAAGCGAGCGCTGTGCCAACGCGCAAACGGATCGCTGGCCCCTTCGGGGTAGCTTGTTTTTTTGGGCAAATGGGGGGAGTGTTCATAACTCGGGCTTCGCCCTCAAACAGATGAACACTCTAATCCCCCATTTGTCCAAAAAAACAAGCCCAGCGCCCTGATTGTTTGCGCATTGGCACAGCACTCGCTTAGCCGCAGGGATCGGTGGTCGTTGCTTGGCGGGTGGGGAAACTGCTCAGCTTCTGGGTACACAGCATGCTGGCGCGCTGTTCTACGCTTAGATTTGCACTTTCCATGAAAAATAGTGGCGATGTCAGCGTCATATGGTCATACTGCGCTACTATTTATATAGTATTTAGCAAACAACGTGTGACGTGCCTAGGGTATTAAAACCTCAGAGTGAGCATAGCCCGATTAGCGTATTGGCTATCCCGACCGACCGATTTCGGTGTACCCACCGCATGAGGGCGCGTCGGGATAGCCAATACGCTGATCGGGCGCACTCAACAACGAGACAGACAAAACTCCGAGAGAGAGCGCAAAAGAAGCTGCTACAAACCAGTAGCAGAAACCGTGCAGCCTAAAACCAAGGTAACCGACGAGTTGGCCGGGAATGCGGGAATACTTAATCCTGCACCCTGGAGCAAACCAATGGTCAAGGGGCTGGGGCACAGCGCGCCGCCAAGCGCGCTGCAACTGAGGGTGGTACAAAGCAAGCCCGCTGCGGCGGGGTCTTTCACCACCGCGTTGGCTGCCGAATTGGGCCCGTCGTTGGTCACCACGATGCTGTAACTCACGCTGCTACCCGCTCCCACGCTGCTTGTGCCGTCACTTTTGCTAATTGACAGCAGGGCAGGCACAGGAATGGTCACGGTGGCTTGCGCCACATTGTCACTGGGGTCGGGGTCGCTGATGCCTACCGGTGCGGTCAGCGTCACGCGGTTGACTTGCTCGCCAATACCGCCCGCAGCAGTTGAAAACACAATGCTCACCGAGCTGTTAATCGGCAGGGTAAGCGTGCCATTGAACTGCGTGCCCGAGGTGGCGCGGGCAGTGAGCGTGCCCCCAGCCGCGCCCGAGGCCGATATAAAAAGCACGCCTGAAAGCCCTGAAGGCAGCACATCTTTGATGGTGGCATCAACCACCGCCGTGGGGCCTGCGTTGCGCGCAATCAGAGTAAATGACGTGGTTTGCCCATCCACCAGCAAGGTGGGCGTGGCTGATTTGCTGATGCTCAGGTTGGCCAGCGGGCCTATCAACACAAACGCAGTACCCGTGTTGTTGCTGCTCACAATGTCGGTGACGCTGCCCGGTGAGGCGATGCTGGTGGTGTTGTAGACCGAGCTTGGCGTGCCCGCCACTGCGCTGATTACCACGGCGAGTGTGCCGCCCACAGGCAAAGTGGCTGTGCCGCTCAAGGTGTTGCCGGTAATCAGCACAGAAGTCAAGGTGGCACCGCCAGCGCCACTGGCACTGACAAAAGTAGCGGTGCCCATGGTGGCGGGCAGGGTGTCTATCAGGCGTGCGGCGCTGACACTGGTGGGGCCTAAATTGCTGTAGGTCAGGGTGAATGTGGTGGTTTGGCCCACATTGAGGCTGGGGGTGCTGGCAACTTTGCTGGCCAACAGGTCAGCCGTGGGGCCCACCACCACGCTTGCCGTGGACACGTTGTTCGACGCGGTGTTGTCGGCAATGGTGCTGGCCACGGTGACGGTGGCGGCATTCACGGCATTGGCCGCACTGGCTCCCACCGCTTGGAGCAGCAAAGTCACTGTGGATGCCACAGGCAAGGTGAAAGTACCGGCAAAACTGGTCAGCGACACAAGGCTGGTGCCCAGCACGGTAGCTCCCCCTTGTAGCGTGGGCGCATTGACCCAAGTGAGGGTGCCCAGACCTGTGGGCAGCGTGTCCAGCAGGGGTAGTGCTGGGGGCGGCTTGCGGCCCGTAATTGGTAATGACCAGAGTGAAGGTGGTCGTGCCTCCTAGGCCGATAGCAATGGGGTTGGCCAGCTTGCTGACAGCCACATCCGCCTGTGGCAAGCACAGGTAACCCGCATTGGTTACGGGGTCACTGCTGGGCGCAATGCTGAACTCCACGCCCGCAGTGCCTGGCAAAGCGCCGTGGTCTATGCCGCCCGGTGGGTTGTCGCCAATGTTGGTGATACCGTTGGCGCCGCCACTCAAGTCGGCATTTACTGCGCCCGTGCGCACTACCACGCCGCCGCCGCCGCCGCCGCCACCACTGTGCGCAGAGCCGCCTGTCAGCCATGAATCACCGCCCTGCCCGCCTTGGCCGTTGACAGTAACGAGGCCCGATGTCCAGTTGGGCGATACCAGCACCACCGAGCCACCGCCTGCACCCGCGCCCGCCGCGTCGTTGAGCGTGTTGGTATTGGCTACGCCGCCGCGCACATCGAATGTGCCATTGCCAATGGTCGTGCCAGCACGCACCATCACAATGCCACCACCTGTGCCGCCACTCATGTAATTCACGCCCGTGGAATTGCCGTTTTGGTCACCAGCACCGCCGCCGCCGCCCATCACCACACGGCTTATGCCTGCGCCGCCAAACGCAGCGCCCCCGTAAGCAGCAAGGTGCTGGGTGGTAATGGCTTCAATGTTGGAATAATCGGCCAGCACACCGGCCCAGCCCGTGCTGCGCCAGCCAAACGCGCCGCGCCCGCCCTGCCCGCCATTGGCGCCGCCGCCGCCGCCGCCATTGTGGTAATTGCCCGTGAAGTATTGTCCACCGCCGCCCGCATTGCCCGGCGCGCCACGGGCAAAGTCAAAATCGTATTGGCCTGCTACTGTGCTTGTGCCCGGGTAGCCCACATAGGTGGCGGCTGAGGTGGCCACGGTACCCGCGTATTCGTTGCGGTCAAACGGGCTGCCATCGGTAAAAAGCAAGGCTGGTGTGCCCGCTATGCCTTCGCCTTTGGCGGCATGCGCTGCAGCATCTGCCGCGCGGTAACGGTTAGGGTTAGCGCCATCAGTGGTTGCCTGCCTGCCGCCGCCGCCGCGAAATCCTTTGGCACCCATGTCCAGCGTTTGCCCCGCAAAGTCCAAGGTTTTGGCTACATCCAGAGCCAGCACGCCACCATTGAGCCCGTCCCACGCCAGTGCCGTGAGGCTGCCGCCCAGCGTGAGGTTGCCATACTGGGGCACACGCACAATTTGAAAACTGCGCCGCGTGCTGTTTCGGGTCGGGTCGGCCTGCACATAGCGCTTTTGCAGCGGTGCGGTGATTTGAATGCTGGTAAGGCTGGCCGTGCCTACCGGCACAAATTCGTATTGCCCTGCCTTGCAGTCACCAGCCGGTGTTTCTAAGTAGCCGTGGGCAGGGCGGCCAGCTGCGGCATCGCCATAGTTCTCGGACTCGGAGGCATCGATGTCTACGCACTGCATTTGGATAACCAGCGCCATGTCTCCCGCGGCCCAAGTGGACGAGCCGCGCGCGTTGCTTACTGCGAAAGTGTAGGCCGTGCCTGCGTTGTACGTGCCGTTAGCGGGGGTGAAAAAGCCATTGACTACCTGCCCGGCTGTCGTGCTCACATTGGTGCCATTGTTTTGTGGCGCGACGCATACCTGAGCGAAGCTGGTCGATCCTGCGGCCATAACCAAGCCTACGACGGTACGGGCTAAAAAACGCAACGGGCTGTAAAAGCTACAAAATGACACAATTCAATTGTAAGCACCATGCGTGCCAATCATCGCAATAACCTTATTGCTAGGCCCCAAGTCCAACAACATAAGCCACAACTGTGCAACATGCCACAAAAACCACGGCCGCCACGCTGCGGGTTTGGGCATCGTCGCGCGAAGCATGCGCTGCCAAGCTGAGCTCTTTGTCGCCCACCAGCATGGGCGTGATCAAGTTCTCTTTTTTCTTGCGCAAATAAAAAACAATCGCTGCCACATGCAACAACACCAGCACAATCAGCACCACCTTGCCCACCTCTTTGTGGTACCACGTGGCCAAGCCCACGCGGGCTGCCGAGGCGAATTTGGTCAGTGGTCCGGCAAAAGCAATCTCGTCGTCGCTGAACAGGCCAGAAGCCACTTGCAGCATCAAAAAGCCCAAGAGCGCAAACACCGAGCCCGCGCCCAGCGGGTTGTGCCCCACGCCATGCTCTGGCTTGCCGCGGCCTTGCAGGTAGGCCATGATGGACGATGGCGCAAAAATAAACGTGCCAAAGCGCGAATAATGCCCACCAATGAAGCCCCAAACCATGCGAAACAGCAGCAGGCTAAACACCGTGTAGCCAAAGCGAAAATGCCAAACCATGGCATTGCCTCCTAGGTTGGCCGAGGCCACAAGGCCAATCACAGCGGCCAACAAAGTCCAATGGAAGATTCGGGTGGGCAAATCCCAAACACGGGTGGTGTGTGTCATGGTGTGGTCGATCAAATGGCGCGCCAGCGCGGCACGGTGGATATAAAAACGCAGCTAAGCTGCCATGGCTTTGTCACCATTGTGCTGCAAAATAACCATGGCATGCAGGCTTACGCAGGCAATACAGGTTATGGATTGGACTCTTTGCAAAAAGTTGCCTAGGTAAAACCCCAGCATCGGCCTGTTCGAGGAACTTTAATGCAGCACCTGCGTCACAATGCGTCTATCAACTTTTTGGAGCACCTATGAAAATCCGTCTTCTGGCCATTGCCACCCTAGCCTTGGCTGCCAGCCTGCCCGCTGCAGCCCAGTTTGCCAAGCCCGAAGACGCGGTGAAATACCGCCAAAGCGCCCTGAGCGTGATGGGTACGCACTTTGGCCGCATCGGTGCCATGGCCAATGGCCGCGTGCCTTTTGATGCCAAAGCCGCGCAAGACAATGCCGCCATTGTGGACACCATGAGTCACCTGCCATGGGCTGGCTTTGTGGCTGGTGCCAACAGCCCCAGAGCCAAGCCAGAAATCTGGGCCGAAGCAGCTAAATTCAAAGACTTGAGCGACAAGCTCCAAGCAGAAACTGCCAAGCTCAGCGCAGCAGCCAAAACCGGCAACCTAGATGCACTCAAAACCGCCTTTGGCGCAACCGCTGGCAGCTGCAAAGCCTGCCACGATGCGTACCAAGCCAAGCTGTAATTGCTGGTTTCTGCCGGTTTAAGGCAGATTGCGCATAATAAAGCCCGGCCAATAGCTGGGCTTTTTTTGTTTCTTGCGCGGCTTATGGCGCGGCCAGCAATACCCTGTTGGCCTCCATCGCCTTGGTAACCATGGCCACTGTTTGCCCGCGAATGGGCAGCATAGTGGCCAGTTCACGCAAAAGAGCGGGCGTGCATTGCGCCAGCAGGGCATCGATGGCGGCTTCAGTATCGCGCTTGGGCAGGCCAGCGCCCAGCGCCGCTGCCGTGATGTGCGCACGCCCCGGTGCTTTCCCTTCCCCAGAAATATCCATGAAATGTTCCCCTCTGTAGCCTGGGCAATAGGTCAAGTCATAGGGCGGTGCTAAGCGCCAATCGCCGTTTTGATCAAGCATGAAGGACAGGTTTTTGGCATGGTCGTCGCGGTTGTGCATGAGCACATTGAATACGCAACGCTGCACCGCTTTGACCAACTCGCGATGGTCGCGCGTGATGCGCCGCGTGAGCCGAAAAAAATCGCCGTAACTGACCGACGGGATTTGAAAATCGGCGTGCAGCAAGCCCGCCAGCGAATGCACATGCACCCGCTGCGCGCCCTGCCTGTCAAAGCGCTGTGTGCCAAAAGCGCACAACCCGCCAGTGAGCTCAAAAAACCGGGTGGCAGCCATGCCCATGGCGCAGTGCCGCGCCATGCGTGCATACAACTCTTCTAGCGCACAGCTGTCGGGCGCGTCGTCGCTGGCGGCAAATTTAACCAGCCAGGCCTGCTCGCCTGCCAATTGGCTCGCTTGGGTGCGCATTTGCTGGGTGTCTGGGTTGAAATACACCAAGGCCTTTGGCCGCGCACCCCCAGGCGAGCCACCTGCACGCAGCATTTCAGCCAAAACTTCGTGGTCTTCGTTTGCCTGCACCGCCTGCACCTCGTTGGCCAATTCCAGCAGGTTCATGTCGTTGGCATCTAGCGGCTCTTGGTTGGCTGGGGCGTAGGTCAAAGCGCCCATGGTGTGCTCGCCCAGCATGGCCAAGTGGTCTAATGGCGACACGCTGTGCGGGTCGATGCCACGCGCTTTCATGCGCCTGTGCATCAGGCGGTAGCCCCAACCATCGGGCAAAGAGTCATGCAGCAAGCCGGGCAGGTGCTGCAAGCGCAAGTAGTCGCTTGGCTTGTCGGGGTTAGCCGCCGCGCGCAGCGGCAGGCGAATGGGCGAAAGCTCCAGCCCCTGCGCAATGGCAGCGTTTGAATACTGAAACAGCGTCTCGCGCCCGTCAAAAGCCAGCGTACCCAACGCGAGATTTTGACCCCAAGCACGGTAGCTAACCAGCAGTTCTTTCATGGCCCTGCACTGGCTGGTTTGCGGTAAGCGCGCTGGCGCGGCGCGGCGCTTTGTTGGGCGCGCATCGCTTGAATGGAGCGCGATTGCGTCAGCAGTACCGATGCCAAATCGGGGCTGGCGTTGAGCGCCTCTAAGATGCGTGCGAAAGTCTCTAGCGTGCAGCGCCCTGTGCGTTCAAAGTTGCCCAAGGTTTTATTGGACACGCCAATGCGCGCGGCCAACTCGTCAACGCTCAGGTTAAGCAAAATACGCCTTGCGCGCGCTCTTTGGCCAAGTTCAGCGCATATTTCTTGTGGCAGGGCGAGCGAAAAATCAACCATAAAAGCTCCGGATAGAAGCTGAAAATCTATCTATCAGGTAGAATTATACTTGAAATAAGCGCGTTCAGAGTGCGTGCTTAACCGGCGCTAAATCGCAACCCATCTGGCTGCACACATCTGGCAGCAAACGCTCAAGCGCCTCAGTTCCAGCCAATCACATCAAAACCCTGCTCGGTGAGGCAGCGCTGGGTGAATTGGCGAAAGGTTTGGTTGGCTTGCTGGTTAAACGCGCCGCTTACTGCGCCTGCTGCGCCGCCCACGGCCGCGCCGCCTGCGCCGGCCTTTACCGCGTTGTTAAGGCCACCGCCAGAGACCAAGCTGCCCACTGCAGCGGCCACACCCGCCACGGCGGCGGCCTTGCCCGCTTGCTGGCCCACGGCATTGTTTTTCTCATCAGGCGTGAGGCCTGCGCTGGTAGCGCGCGCCATGCAGGCATCAGCCGCAGCGCGGCCAGCGGGCTCGCCCACTTGGTTGAGCTTGGCATTGGGGTAGAGCACGGGCTTGGCCGAGGGGCTGTGCGCGCCCGTGGCGCAGCCAGCGAGCAAGGCGGCAGCCGCGCAGAGTGTGGTGACACGGAGAACAGAAAAACGGTGAAAACGCATGGTGTTAGCCTCCAAATGGCTGACACTGTAACCCGCAAACGCCAGCTTGTGTTTACAGCGCGTTAAAATGGTGGTATTAATTGCTATTTTTGTGAGAAATCATATGTCCAACGCCCACGCACCCCAAGACCACGCCCACGATGCCACCCCAGAAGTGGACGGCGTAGACGCGATTGTGCCGATGATGCCTTGGCTGCTGCCACTGGCTGGCGGCGTGCTGATGTTTTTGCTGGCCTTTATTGCGGTAACGATGGCCTAAATCGCCCTTGCTTGCAAGCACCCCAGCCCCCCGCAGGGCAATCAGAGCGGCATGCAGTCTGGCTAGGCCACAGGCTTTAGGCTTTGAGCGGCATGATATGCACCGCCTCAGGCGGAATCAGCACATCCAGCGCAGTGCCCACATCGGCCTGCAGCGCGCGTAAAAACGAGGTCGACAGGTTCAAATTGAGCACCTGAGCGCTGCTTGGCGTATTGGCGTGTTGCGCGCTTTGCACATTGCGCGGCACGCCTACCGCAGCAGCCAAATGGGCTGAATCGGCCGCCTCAACCCGCAGTTGGCACATGCACATTTCTCCCAGCTCCAGCCGCTGCACCAGTGTGCAGCGCAGCCGATTTGGTGCGGGTTTTTCGCCATCCATCTTTGCATCTACTGCTAAACCAGCACCCAAGCCCGCCCTTGCATCCTGCGCGCCCGCGCCTTCCTTGTGGCCAGCCCCGGCGCGGCTAATTTCTAGGTGCTGGGCGGCCAGCACCCATGTCACGGCGGTGTTGTCGGCGATTTTGCCTTTGTCAATTACCTGCAGGTGCGTGCCACCCCATTGCAAAACGCCATGGGCAAAGCTAGCAGTTGCTTCATTATCAGTAGCATCAAATGACCGCTGCACGATGACATTGCGGTAAAAAACCCCAGAAAAGTGGTTTTGAATGCCGACCAACTGCGCCACCCGCGCATTGCGTGGGCTGCCAAACACCTGGGCCGGTGTGCCGCTTTGCAGGCTCTGCCCCGCGTCGATGATCACCACGCGGTCGGCCAAGCGCCGCGCTTCTGCCAAATCGTGCGTCACCAAGACCATGGGCACCGCAATATGCTGGCGCAGGCTGGCCAGCTCGGTGTACAGCGCTTGCCGCGTGGGTGCGTCCACGGCAGAGAACGGCTCGTCAAGCAGCAGCACGCCGGCTTGCGCGGCGCTGAGGGTGTTTTCTGGCGCGCCCCAGCCCTGCGTAGTGAGCCGCCATAAGGCACGTGCCAGTGCCACGCGTTGCTGCTGTCCGCCCGAGAGCTGGCTGGGCAGGCGCAGCGCCAAATCCGCCAGCCCCAGCCGCGCCATCAGCGCGTAGAGTTGCTGGGCAGACGCAGAATGGCCATTTTGTGTTGAGTTTACAGAAAATTTGCCTGATGTCAGCGTCGCATGGTCATTAATTGCTATGTTTTGTATAGTGGTAAGGTGCGGAAACAGCGCATATTGCTGAAACACCATACCCACGCGGCGCGCCTGTGGGGGCAGATAAATGGAGGCGTTTTTAGTGCCCAAAACAGAACCCAAGCTAAAGGCTTGAACAGGGCCATCGGATGCATGCGCTGGGCTGGGCCCCGTGCCCTGCTCCGCCTTGAACCAAAGCTGCCCGCCCACGCTGATCTGGCCTTGCATATCTGATGCGCGGTGCAGCCCGGCAACGCTGCGCAAAACGGTGGTTTTGCCACTGCCCGAAGGACCCACTAATGCAACGAGTTCGCCCGCAGCGCATTCAAAATCCACCTGCAAGGCAATAGGGCTGCGGCTAGACAGGCGCACCCGCAGCCTGCCACTGTTGGCATCAAAAGAGGGGGTTTTAAGGTTTATTTGCACAATGTCAGCGTCAAATGGCCATAGTGCGCTATTAAAAACATAGTGTATTAACTTTATCGCTTGACTGGCTTGGAAGACGCAAACACGCCCACCAGCGCCGCCAGTGAGCAGGCCAGCAATGCGCCTGCCATTACATGCGCGTTGGCCTCGTCAAAAGCCTGCACGCGGTCATAAATGGCAATCGACAGGGTTTTGGTTTCGCCGGGGATCGAGCCACCTACCATCAGCACCACGCCAAACTCGCCCAATGTGTGCGCCGCAGTCAGCGCCACGCCCGAGACCACGCCGCCCCAAGCCAGCGGCAGCTCAATTTTGGCAAAGCAGCGCCATGGGCTCAGGCCACTGACCCACGCCGCTTCGCGCAGACTCTGGGGCACGGCCTCAAGCGCGCGCTGCATGGGCTGCACCATGAAGGGCAAATTTATCAGCAGCGAGGCCGCCAAAAGTCCTTCAAAGCTGAACACCAAGCGCAGGTTCAAGTGCGTGGCCAGCCAGCTGCCCACAGCCGAATTAGCACCAAACCCTGCCAACAAATAAAAACCAATCACCGTGGGCGGCAAAAGCAGTGGCAGCATCAAAAGCGCCTCCCACAGCGGCTTAGCGCGTGAGTGGGTGCTGGCCAACCAGCGCGCCATTAGCAGGCCAATGGGCAGCAGCAGCGCGGCGGTGCACAGCGCCAGCAGGGCCGATACACGGGCGGCTTGCCAGTCCATGGGCTTAAGCCCCGCCTAGGCGCTGGCTGCGCGCCATGCCCGCGCAGGGGGTTTGGGCACTAGGCCTTTGCGCAGGCTTGGGCCGGGAATGCAGATAAGGGCGGCTGGCCGCAGCCATGCTCAGGCCGCCTCTTTGTAAAACCAATTGGCGCCCAGCTTGCGCGTGGCCAGTGGCGCCACCGCTTGCGCAATGGCGTGGATGTGCTCGGGCGTGGTGCCGCAGCAGCCGCCCACGATGTTCACCAGCCCCTCGTCGGCAAACTCGCGCAATAGGCGGCTGGTCACCTCGGGCGTTTCGTCAAATCCGGTCTCGCTCATCGGGTTGGGCAGACCCGCATTGGGGTAGCAGCTAATGAAAGTGTCAGTGGCCACGCGGGCCAGCTCGGTGATGTAGGGGCGCATGAGCGCCGCGCCCAGCGCGCAGTTCAGGCCAATGGCCAGCGGCTGGGCGTGGCGCACGCTGTGCCAAAAAGCCGTCACCGTTTGGCCAGACAGCAACCGCCCCGACGCATCAGTCACCGTGCCGCTGATGATCAGCGGCAGGCGCTGCCCACTGTCGTCAAAATACTCGTCCACCGCAAATAGTGCGGCTTTGGCGTTGAGCGTGTCAAAAATGGTTTCCACCAAAATCACGTCCGCGCCGTTTTCCACCAGCGCCTTGGTTTGCGCGTAATAGGCCGCACGCAGCTCCTCAAAATTCACATTGCGCGCGCCGGGGTCGTTCACATCGGGGCTGATACTGGCCGTTTTGGGCGTGGGGCCAAGCGCCCCCACCACGTAACGCGGTTTGTCGGGCGTGGAGTATTTGTCGCAGGCGGCGCGGGCTAGCTGGGCCGACTTTACATTCATTTCAATGGCCAAATCCTGCATGTCGTAGTCGGCCTGGGCCACCGTGGTGGCACCAAAGGTATTGGTCTCGATCAAATCGCAGCCCGCAGCAAGGTAGCTTTCATGAATGTCGCGGATCACATCGGGCCGCGTGATTGACAGCAGCTCGTTGTTACCCTTGATGTCTTTGTGAAAATCCTTAAAGCGCTCACCCACGCTGCCCACGCCCGCAAAGCCTAAGCCCCGGTACTGCGCCTCGTCCAATTTAAAACGCTGAATCATCGTGCCCATAGCGCCATCGAGAATGGCGATGCGGGTTTGCAAAATACTTGGTAGCGCTTGCGCGCGGGTGTAGGTGTGCTCGGTCATGGGGCTATTGTAGAAACTTCCCATGCCCTTAGCGAGATTCGATTTTTATCAGCATATGGGTGCCGACAAACGCAGATTGTGAAATTCAACCAACTAGGTTAAAATAAAGCAATGGAAAAAAGCACAGCGCATTGCAAACTGTCAGAGGTAAAAGCGCTGGTGGAGTCTGGCAATGTACGAACCACACACGCAGCCCGAACTGGTGCAAACGCTTTGGGACTGGGTTTTTCGGACATGCTGGCAGTTGTACTTGCGCTAAATGCCAGTGATTTTTACAAAAGCATGACTTCACATACAAACCATACTATTTGGCAAGATGTGTACAGACCCACCACAGCGGTTGGCAGCGTATACCTAAAGTTGACCGTGGTTGACGATGTATTAGTTGTTTCATTTAAGGAGTTATGACAATGAAATGTCCCGTATGCGGCGCAGCCGAACTGATCCACGACACACGCGATATTACCTTTAACTACAAAGGCGAATCCATGATGATTTCGGCTGTGACGGGCGAATATTGCCCAGCCTGCGCCGAGTCTATTTTGGATGCCGCAGAGTCTGACCGCGTGATGCAGCAAATGGGCGCTTTTGCAAAGCAAGTCAACGCCGCCTTCGTCGACCCCAGCTTCATCGCCAGCGTGCGCAAAAAACTGGCACTTGACCAGGGCGAGGCCGCTGAAATATTTGGCGGCGGGGTGAATGCTTTTTCGCGCTACGAAACCGGCAAAACCAAGCCCTCGCTGGCCTTGGTGAAACTGCTCAAACTGCTCGATCGCCACCCCAAGCTGCTCAATGAAATCAGAGCCGCTTGAAGTACCGCATAAGTTAAACCAATCGCGGGCCACGCCAGCATGGCCGCATCTGATAAGCTTATCGCCAATATGAAACACCTAGACCCCCGCGCCGCATGGGCGCAAATTCAGCAAACGCCCAAGGCGCTGTTTGTGGACGTGCGCATGGAAATTGAATCGCTTTATGTGGGCCGCCCGCCGCTGGTGGAGAATATTCCTTGGTATGAATACCCCGAGCTACAGGCCAACCCGGCACAATTTGTGGCAGCAGTAGAGGCGGTAATCGGGCGAGAAGCGGGTGACAAAGCGCGGCCTATATTTTTGATTTGCCGCAGCGGCAAACGCACCTTAGACGCTGGCAATGCCCTAGAAGCCGCCGGATTTACCGATGTAACCAACATCTTGCACGGCTTTGAAGGCGAGCTCGATGCTACGTTTCACCGCTCCCGCATCAACGGCTGGCGCTTTGATGGGCTGCCTTGGGAGCAGATGTAGGTTTGCGGTTTTTTCGCAAAGCCTGTAGTTGTATCTCTTGTAGCATGGCCCGGGCTTTAGCCGCCGAGCGCGACTGCATATCCCTGTCCATCGCAGCGCGTAAATCGGTGAATTTATTAGCCATACGGATTTCTTTACGCCATCAAACCAGCAGCGCCAAACGCTCCAAAATCTCATCTTTAGTGCGGTAGCGCCCCCAGACTTTGGTGTCGTGCTCGCGCACGATAGGAAAGCTGTCTAATATATAGGCGGCATCCAATGCGTTGATGCCATAGAGCCAGAAAAACACCGCATCGAGCGCGGCCAAGCGGGCGCGGCGCTCCGCGTCGTCCCACACCATGGGGGGCAGCACGTGGCCAGCTGTGTCCACATAGCCCATATCTTGCGCGTAAGCGGCCATGTCGTGGGCGGTGTAGCTCAGTGCCAGCACTTGGGGCAGCACAAAGTCAGCCACAGTGGGGCTCGCGTGGTGGCCGTTCATCAGCTTGGCTTTGCGCAGCGCTTTGGTGAATGCTGCTGGCAGCACTTGCTCGAAGGCGGCTGGGGCGATGACGGGAAGCTGCTCCAATATGAACAAATTGATGGTTTGGCCTTGCAGTTTTTGCCGCAACACAAAATCAAAGGCAAAGCTGTTAAAGCTGGCCAGTAACAAGCTGGCCATGCGAGCGGCTTCTTGCGCTGAAGAGGCTTGGGGAATTAAAAGCGGCACTTTGTTGCCAAAGCCAGCTTGCGGCAGCATGGTGGCTATCATGCTGCGGGCATTGGTTGGCGCAGAGATTTCTTTGTATCCAAAAGCCCAGCCATAGGGGTTAGATGCCGTGTCTTTGGCTTGCACAAAAAATTGTGGAATGGGGTAACGATCTGGGTTGGGCTTTTCACCGTTATCAATCGCTTCCGATTGGGCAGCGCGGTGCAAATTCGCTTCGTTTATTACTACATCCGCCGCCCGGTGGTCATACATTTGCACCATTTTGCCTTCATACAGCGGCAGGGCGTGTTCGGTTGTGCCGCCATTTTTGCGCTCCCAGCGGTTCAGGGTGCTTGGCTTGAAGCCTTGGGCGCGCAGCTCGTCGGTTTTTAAAAACAGCTCCGAGTGACTGGTCATGTGGAACATGGCGGTGTATTTCACCGGCCACGCTTTTTCATCAGGCTGTTTACCTGTGGACGCGCTTACCTGCCCGTGCTTGACCAGCACCGCGTGCCGCGCATACAGCTCCAGCGTGATGTCGGCATCGCGCTGGCTGCGAAAAATCGGCGCGGCGCAGGTGTTGGGGTTCACACGCTGAAAATCGGCCGCGCTCAGGGTGAGCACCCGTGCGGGGTCGTCCAGCTCGGCCAATTGGTGCAGGTAAAAAGCGCAGCGCGTTTGGTTAAAGCGGCGATCGAATCCGCCAAAGACCAAGGCGCAAAACTTGAAACGCGAATCTACATCAGGGAAAAACACCTTGCGGTTTTCAAAGTCAAACAGTGCGCCCAAGCGCTGGGTGCTGCTGATGCTTGTGAAAAACTCCGCTGCGCCTTTGTCGGCCGCAATACCGCTGGGCGTTACCAAGGCCACCACGCCCTGCGGCGCGGCCAGTGCCTGCGCCCGCTCGATGAACAGGCTGTACAGGTTCACATCGCCACCGCCCAAAAGCGGAAAGTCGCCACTGCCGAGTTTGCCCTTTGTTCTGTCACCCGCCAGCACGCGGGCATTGGCCTCGGCACGCGCCGTGGCCTCTTGGTATTGGGCCCACAAGTCCACCACGGGCGGCGTGTGCGTGCCGCTTTGGGTCATTTTGACGCCTTGCAGTGCGGCAATCATTTTTTTGCGGTCGGCCGCGCGGGCTTGGGCGGCTATGGCGGGGCTGCGCTCGGCAAACCATTCCACCTCTTGCAGCTTGATGCGGTCCCAGGGCGGGTTGCCAATGATGGCATCAAAGCCACCTTGGCTGCCCGCGCCAAACACCGTGGGGAAGCTGGTGTGCCAGTGAAAAAACGTTTCGCGCTTGGCCAGTGCGCGGGCGCGCGCCATCAGGGCGTTGGCCGCTAGCGTGGCCGCGTCATCGCCCTCCACGCGGCCAGCGGCCAGCACGGTGACCAAGTTGTGGTTAGGGTCGAGCAGCTTAAGCAGAGCCGCGTATTCGGGGTGCTTGCCTGCGGCTATTGCGCCGTCGCGCTCGGTGGTGTCGGCTGGCAGCTTGAGCAGCTTGGGCAGCTGGGCGATTTTGGCCACAGGCCAGCCGGGCACTAGCCAGCGCAGCGCCCGCCAAAAGTCCAGCACCGCATGGATCGGGGCTATTTGCTCGGCAGCCTCCTGAGCCAGTTGTTTAGATAGCTGGGCCTCGGCTATGTCAACATCGGTGAGATCAGCGATTTGGGCAATATTTTTGGCGGCCAGTGCCAAGCGGTCAAATTCGCTGCGCAGCAGCAAAGCACCCAGCTGCTGCATGCCGCGCTGCACACTGGGCAGTTGCTCGCCATGCAGGCTGTCGCCCACCCGCAGGTGGTGGTCTAAAAAGCTAAGCGGCGCACCCACGGTGAAGGTGTGCAGCCAAAGCGCGGTTTTGGCCAGCTCCACAGCCATGGGGTTTTTGTCCACGCCAAAGATGCTTTTCTTCAAAATCATGCGCCGCACAATGTGCCGGTCGTCCAGCTGCGCGTCTGTCACTGTCCAGCCGTGGGTGCGTGCTGTTGTTTTGATA
>JAYTMT010000323.1:0-9709 GCA_043728315.1 Polaromonas sp.
GGGGGGGGGGGGGGGGGGGCCTTTAGCCAGTCGAGTTCGCCCTTCACTGGCCTAGACAGCTTTGGCGTAAGTATAGGCAGCGACGGTGGCGGCGCTGGCCTTGGGGCTGGTGATTCTGGTGCTGACGGCACAAGCGGCGAGGGTAAACCTTTTCCATTTGCGGCTATCACGTTAACGGATGCCAAAGGCAACGCAGTCACCGCAAAAACTGATGCCACGGGTTACTATCGCGCCAAAATCACAGGATTCATCTCCCCCATGGTGGTCAGCGCCACACTAGGCGCTAAAACCTACTATTCATTCACCACTGCTGTTCCCAAGCCCAATGGTTTTATCACCATCAATGTGACAGGTCTCACCGATAAACTAGCCTCTGACATCGCCGTAAAAGCTGGTAAAACGAGCGCATCCGCCCTTACGCCCGCCATACTCACAGCGGACACAAGTGCGGTGGTGGTGGCGCTGAACAACCTGCGCACTGCGCTAGCAACGCAACTTGTTGCCAACGGCCTGAGCAAAGACAGCTTTGACCCCATCACCATGCCCTTTAAAACCGATGGCAAAGGCTATGACGCTGTGCTTGACACCACGCTGGTCACCAAAACGGGCAGCGGTGCCACGCAAATTACCCCCAACGGGCAAACGCCAGCGCCTGGGCAAGACACCTCAGGCATCGCCGTTTTTGTCAACGAAATTAACCGCCTCAACACAGCCGCAGGTCGCCAAGGCGCTGCTTTTGCAGAGCTTATAGATGGCGGCTATATCGACGGCACCGACAACAAAACCATCTTGCTATCACGCCTGCGCTCCGAGACGCGAAGCTACACCATCGTGTCGCCAAGCTTTAAAAAATGCGTGCTGGCCGACAACACCTGCGAGTTTTACGGCACTTTGACATCTAATGACCCCACATATGGTAGCCGCTCCATAGTGAGTAGTAGCGTGAAGTTCAGCAGTGGAGTGTGGAGGTTTTATGGCAGCCAAGATCCGCTACGCGGGGCGATAAGCAATAGCCCAAGCGGCGGATCATCGGGAGCGGTAGCAGCGCCGCCAACTTTACCTGTGTTTGAGGTGGCACAACAAGCAACGTCAGATCAATACTATAGCTCTTTTGTAAGACCACAGTTGACTTGGAGTGCATGCGTGTCCACTACCAGTAACGACAGTGGTAATGTTGCAAACAACCAAGCGTTTGGATTCATGACGGTTGATGGTGCTACTTCAGGTCCTAGCAACTCTCCTGCAAATGGCACATGCGTCTACAACGTCGGGTCTTCAGGGCTGACGGCTGATTTATCGGTGACTATTGCTGTACCCACTTTTGGGGTGGGCGGTCAGACGGTTTTGGCAACCGTCACGGTCAGTAACTTAGGGCCTGCAGTGGCCAATAACGTTACTGCGACGATTGTTGCTCCATCAGGCGGCGGGCAACAAATCGTAATAGGCACGCTTGCTGTCGGCACCACGATCACCGCGACTCTGAGTCATGTCATTTCTACAGTCGTGGCAGGCTCGCCCACGATCATTAATAGCTATATTGTGCGACCGCCATTTTTAGGCGGCACAAAATATAAAAGCGCCATCGTTCGATACTTTGGTACAAGCGCTGCGCCGCAAGCTAGCCCTGTGCTGTTTATGAAACTAGACACCAGAGCTACCGCACCTTGCGCAGGGAACGTAGTAATAGATGATGCTAGCCTGCCAGTTTGTTCGTCTCAAATATCGCACACCGGTTCGCACGCAATCACGGCTTTCAATAGTGATTTTGCAACAGGATCGGTCACTTTTCAAATCACGTTATTTGAGTTGCCATCATATGCGGGTACGCAGACCATAGTGTTGCAGCCATTTGCGCAGCAGCTTTTTACCAGTGCCGACACAGCATTGTTTCCTACAGTGCCAAACCCGGCGGATTTTCAAAACGGTAGCGTCAATTTCAGTAGTGCTCTATCAGCGGTTGATTTCGTTTCATTTGGTGCCTCAAAACGAACCACGAGTTTTGCGCTATCTGCATATAGCGGGCCAATAGCTTTTTGGTCGACTGCTACTACACCCAGCGTATCTAGTCTGTTAGGCAATGTGTCACTTACGAAAGCTGAGGCGCGGTGCGCGAATTGTGGAAATTATTCTGGAACGGGAAATCCACAAATTCGGAATCTTACGATCATTGGTCGCGATCTGAGCGGTAGATTTATTCGCAGCGATTTTTGGTATCCGTACATTTATTAACCTCACACGAGAAAACATGAAAAAATCTCCTTTTGTCAAATTATTCGCAAGCTTATTCCTCAGCGCAGCGCTCGTTGCCTGCGGTGGCGGGGGCAGCAGTAGCTCTGGTGCTAGCACGATTGCTAGCGCTGACCCGATAGACCCCGTAATGCCTACAGCTTTAATCAGCGGGCTAAGTTTCAATGGAGTAGCCGCAGTGGGGCTACCTATTGCAGATGGATTACTGCGGGTGTCATGCGCTAATGGCGCAAGGCAAACTACGACTACAGCCATTGATGGCAGTTATTCGGTAACAATGGCTACTGAGGCGAGTTTGCCCTGCATGTTTGAGCTAGTCAAAAGCACTGGCACGCCAACCGCAACTTTGGGCGTGTTTACTTCAGTTGCTACTAAGGCGGGCGTGGTCAATGTCACCCCGCTAACGACATTGATGGTCGATTATCTGCAGCCAGGCTCTGTAATTTCAGCCAGCCCGCTTGCGCGTGAAAACATCACGCCTGATGGAGTAGCACAGGCTCAAACAGCCATACGGGTTGCAGTGAAGAGCCAATTTGGAGTTGATCTTTCAGCAATACCTGATTTGATATCGAGCCCATTTACGGCGACTACGAGTAACGTGATTGATAAGACGCTGGAGAGCTATAAAACTGCCGTATCAGCGACAACCTTTAAAAGGTTGATTTTCAGCAGCTCAAAATCGAATTCTCAAGCGCGTTTTAATGTCATGTTTCGAGAAACTGAGACCGCAGTAACAAACGGTGAAGGTACTGCTAAAGGGAGCCCTGCTATCTTGCAATTGCAGGGCACGGGCTCTGGTGAGTGCAGCTACGCCATAGAAGTTGATGGCTCGCGCTTGGGTATGGTCACTGGCTCTTACGGGAGGATGTATTTTCCAGCATTGAGCGCGGGTTCGCACACTATTGCTTTGTACATGGGCGGCACGACTGGCGGCAGGTCACCAACGGAAGGCACAGCATCGCGTCAATGCTCAGCGCAAGTATATTTTTTAGAGAATGAACGGCAAGTATTTTCTGTCAGCGGGGGAACTACAGGCACTCGACCGGTGAAATGGATATTTAAGCAGACGTTATCGTGATCTTTTGCTTGTTTCACCCAGATCCTTTCATGAAAGCCCGTACCACACACCACGCCCTACACCGTGTTGTACAAGGTGCCTACTTGCAACCAACTGTCTCAGATGTAGCTTAATGGTATTGCGGTTTGCTTGCGTGAGTTTTTGCGCCTCGGTGATCGTGAATCGTCCGTCTTTGGTTGCCAGATCAACCAACTGCACTGAAAGCTCGGAAAGAGCGGCAAATACCGTGCGCTCCCGTTCAATCTTGCTTTCAAGGCGGTTGACCTGTGCAAACAACGAGCGCAGGAAAAACAAAATCCATGGTTGCCAATTCGGCGCGTCTGTGCGAATCGTACCCTGTGTGCCTCTAAGGGCTATGTAGTATTCCCGTTTGTTTTGTTCAATCACACTCTCCAGTGAACTGTAGGGCACATAGGCATACCCGGCCTGAAGCAGCAACAGTGTTGTGAGCACACGAGACGATCGCCCGTTTCCGTCTTGAAATGGGTGAATCTCTAAAAATGTTACTACAAATACTGCCAGTGCAAGGAGTGGATGCAGGGTAGCGCTCTCCTTTTCGGATCTAAACCATGCTACCAACTCCAACATCAGCCGTGGCGTGTCAAACGGTGTGGCAGTTTCAAACACAATAGCAACTTGCTTTCCACTTTCATCAAAGGCAGCCACATGGTTTGAGGTGGTTTTGTACTTCCCTCGGTGGTGTTCATCTTTGCCACTGTGCACGAGTAGATCTCGGTGCAGCTGCTGAATATGGTTTTCTGTGAAGGGGATATGCTCCCACGAGGTAAAAATGAGATCCATCACTTGGGCATACCCTGCAACTTCTTGCTCATCGCGGGTTTTGAAAGACTGCATTTCGAGATTTTCAAGCAGGGCGCGTACTTCTCGATCTGTCAACTTGCTGCCTTCAATGCGGGTCGATGATCCGACGCTTTCAATCGTGGCGACCTTGCGAAGTGCCAACAAGCGCTCAGGAGCAAGCGTACCCAGTGAACGCCATGCCCCCTTAAATTCGTCAATCTTAGTGAGAAGATAAAGAATTTCTTGCGTGATTACAATGGTCTGTGAATTGATCATACCCACAAATATACCCAAAAATACCCAAAAAATAAATCCAAACGCATTTAATAATCAAATTTCTGTCGTGTGCAATTAGTCGGCATACCCGTAAAAATACCCACAAATACCCGCAAGCTAAATACTAGCCGACATCAACGGCTGGCGCGGTTGGCGCATCTGGGCAGATTTGGCTGCCTTTTTGATTGCTAGAGCCTAGGACGAGCACTCGGCTGGCTAAAAAGCAGTAAAGCTATATAGTTTATGAGAAAAAGTAGAAAATGTCAGCGTCAGATGGTCATACGTTGCTATCATAAAAAGAGTATTTGATCAACCCAACGCCTTCACCACCGCATCCCCCATCTGCACGGTGCTCACCTTGGTAGTGCCTTCGGAATAAATATCCACTGTGCGCAGGCCTTGCTTGAGCACTTGGCTGACTGCGGCTTCGATGCGGTTGGCGGCTTCCACTTGGCCAAGTGAGAAGCGCAGCATCATGGCCACGCTCAAAATCGTGGCCAGCGGGTTGGCTATGCCTTTGCCTGCAATATCAGGGGCGCTGCCGTGGCTGGGCTCGTACAGGCCTTGGTTTTTGGCATTCAGAGATGCGGAGGGCAGCATGCCGATCGAGCCTGTCAGCATGGCGGCTGCGTCGCTCAAAATGTCGCCAAACATATTGCCAGTGACCACCACGTCAAAGCGCTTGGGTGCTTTGACCAGCTGCATGGCCGCGTTGTCTACGTACATGTGGTCAAGGGCCACCTCTGGGTATTGCAGGCCCACCTCGGTGACCACGTCTTTCCAGAGTTGGAATGTTTCCAGCACATTGGCTTTGTCGACGCTGGTCACGCGCTTGTCCCGCTTCATGGCGGCTTGGAAAGCCACGTGGGCGATGCGCTCGATCTCGGGGCGGGAGTAGCGCATGGTGTCAAACGCCTCCTCAGACCCCGGAAAATGCCCGTCGGTGGCCAGGCGGCGGCCGCGCGGCTGGCCAAAATAAATGTCGCCCGTGAGTTCGCGGATGATCAAAATGTCTAGCCCCGAGACCAATTCAGGCTTGAGGCTTGACGCATCGACCAACTGCTCGTAGCAAATGGCAGGGCGAAAATTGGCAAACAGCCCCATGTTTTTGCGCAGCCCCAAAATGGCTTGCTCAGGGCGCAGCGGGCGGTCGAGTTTGTCGTATTTCCAGTCACCCACCGCGCCAAACAGCACGGCATCGGCCTGCATGGCCAGCTTGAGCGTGGCGTCTGGCAGCGGGTGGCCATATGCCTCATATGCCGCGCCGCCTACAAGGGCGGTCTCAGACTCAAACTTCAAACCAAGAGCGTTCAAAACCTTCACGGCCTCGGCCACGATTTCTGTGCCGATGCCATCACCGGGGAGGATTGCGATTTTCATATGCTATTATTTATGTAGTGAACTATGACCATTTGACGCTGACATATGGCAAATTATTAACGAATCTCAAAGCTGCCACCTGCGGGGGTCGCTGGGGGAGGAGCGGGCACGGCTGCTGGTGCGCCAACTGCGGACTCGGCGCTGCGCAGTTGGGCGCACAGGTAGCTGTTGGCATGCGCTGTGGATTGCACGGCAGTGCAGATTTCGCGCAGGGAGTTGGCACTTTGCGGATTGCCCATGAGCACGCGCATTTCGTTGGGCAATTTGGCCAAAATCACGGCATTTTCCATATTTTGGCACTGGGCGGTGTTGGCGGCTCTGTAGGCCGCGTCGCGGCAAGCGGCTACCAAGGTGTTCAGGTCGGGGCGGTTGATGAGGCTCTGAATGTTGGGATTTTTGAACAAATCGTCGAGCAAGCCAGCATGCGCTGCGGGTGCTAGGCAGCTAGCGGCCAAAACCAAAGCGCCAAAGAGTTTATATGCCATGCTGTGTCCTTAAGCTGCAACCAGGGTTTTGGCCAACCACGGTTTGGTGGCTAAGCGCTGGGTTTCAAAGGCTTTGATTTTGTCGGACTGGCGCAGGGTCAGGCCGATGTCGTCAAAGCCGTTTAAAAGGCAGTATTTGCGAAAGGCTTGCACCTCAAAGCGCAGTTCTTCGCCTTGGGGCTTGACCACCACTTGGCGCTCCAAATCCACCGTGAGCTGGTAGCCGGGGAAGGCCAGCGCGTCGTCAAACAGTTGGCTGATTTGTGCCTCAGGCAGCGTGATGGGCAGCAGGCCGTTTTTAAAGCAATTATTGAAGAATATATCGGCAAAACTGGGTGCTATGACGCAGCGAAAACCGTATTGATCCAGCGCCCACGGGGCGTGCTCACGGCTCGAACCGCAGCCAAAATTTTTGCGCGCTAGCAGCACCGAAGCGCCTTTGTAACGGCCGTGGTTCAAGATGAAATCGGGATTGGGCTTGCGGCTGGCTGGGTCTTGCCCGGGAAAGCCTGCATCCAAGTAGCGCCATTCGTCAAACAAATTCACCCCAAAGCCAGTTTTGCGGATGGATTTGAGGAATTGCTTAGGGATGATGGCATCGGTGTCGACGTTTTCGCGGTCAAGCGGCAGGGCCAGGCCCTTGTGGACAGTGAATTTTTGCATTTTATTTTTTGGCCGCGTTTTCGAGCACGCCACCGACTTTTTTGATGTCTTGGCCTACGCCTTGGACGGTGTTGCAACCGGCTAGGAAGCTTAAAGTGGCTGCTAGGGCTAGGGTGATCAGTGTTCGCATTTTTTTGCTCCAGTTTCTGTGTGGTTGGTTAATTTAAATGGGATGCGGGGATTTTTTGAACGCAGAGGACGCTAAGGTTTCGCAGAGGACGCAGAAGAATACCGAAAGAATACAAAAAGAAGTCATAGGAATCTGAATGCGGGTTTTACAGAAAATTTCTAAAATGTCAGCGTTGAATGGTCATTGTTTGCTATTAAAAAAGAAATTTTTTTTAAAAATTGAAAGAAAAAAATAATTCTCACCGTATTTTTTGTATTCCATTTCGGTATTCTTCTGCGTACTCTGCGAAACCTTAGCGCCCTCTGCGTTCAATAAATGCCCCCGAATTTAAACCCTGAACTCAAATTCAAACGGCGTTAAGCATACACCCGCACATCGACAAAATGCCCATGCACTGCCGCCGCTGCCGCCATAGCTGGCGACACGAGGTGCGTGCGCCCGCCTGCGCCTTGGCGGCCTTCGAAGTTGCGGTTACTGGTGGATGCGCAGCGCTCGCCGGGTTCTAGGCGGTCCGCGTTCATGGCCAGGCACATGCTGCAGCCCGGTTCGCGCCACTCAAATCCTGCGGCTTTGAAAATCTCATGCAGGCCCTCGGCCTCGGCCTGTGCCTTGACCATGCCTGAGCCTGGCACCACCATGGCTACTTTGATGTTTTTGGCCACTTTTTGGCCAATTTTCTTCACAATGGCTGCAGCTTCGCGCATGTCTTCGATGCGGCTGTTGGTGCAGCTGCCGATGAAGACTTTGTCCACAAACAGGTCATTGAGCGCTTTGTTGGGCTCAAGACCCATATAAACCAAGGCGCGCTCGATGGCTAGGCGCTTGCTGGGGTCTTTTTCCTTTTCGGGGTCGGGCACGCGGGCGTCGATGGGCAGCACCATTTCTGGCGATGTGCCCCATGTAACCTGCGGCAAAATTTGCGCTGCATCCAGCTCCACCACGGTGTCAAAAGCCGCGCCTGCATCGCTGTGCAAAGTGCGCCAATGCGCCACGGCCAGATCCCACTCTGGGCCGCCAATGAATTTGCCGCTGGCCGCATCGGTGCCGGGGCTGAACATGCGGCCTTTCACATACTCTATGGTTTTGTCGTCCACCGCCACCAAGCCAGCGCGCGCGCCCGCTTCAATGGCCATGTTGCACACGGTCATGCGGCCTTCCATGCTTAGGCTGCGGATGGCGCTGCCTGCAAATTCGATGGTGTAGCCCGTGCCGCCAGCCGTGCCGATTTTGCCAATGATGGCCAGTACCACGTCTTTGGCCGTGATGCCTTTGGCCAGCGTGCCTTCTACTTTAATCAGCAGGTTTTTGGCTTTTTTGGCCAGCAGGGTTTGCGTGGCCAGCACATGCTCCACCTCGCTGGTGCCAATGCCGTGGGCCAGCGCACCAAACGCGCCGTGGGTTGACGTGTGTGAGTCGCCGCAAACAACAGTCATGCCCGGTAGGGTAGCACCGCTCTCAGGGCCAATCACATGCACAATGCCTTGGCGCTTGGACAAAAACGGAAAATACGCCGCCGCGCCGTGGGCCTTGATGTTGTCGTCCAGCGTGGTGATTTGCTCTTTACTCACCAAATCGGTGATGCCGTCGTAGCCCAAATCCCAGCCCGTAGTCGGCGTGTTGTGGTCGGCCGTGGCCACCACCGAGCTGATGCGCCAAACCTTGCGGTTGGCTTGGCGCAGCCCCTCGTAGGCCTGCGGCGAGGTGACTTCGTGCACCAAGTGCCGGTCAATGTACAAAATAGACGTGCCGTCTTCTTCGGTGTGGACAACGTGCTCGTCCCATAGCTTGTCGTAGAGTGTTCTTTGCATGTTTAGGTTTCCTAATATGTGGTGATTTTAGTGTTCTGTTGGGGGTGAGGCGTTACAAATTGAAAATTGCTTGAATACGGATTTGCGGCCGCGAAGGGCGCGAAAGTTGCGCGAAGGACGCGAAAGGGGGACAAAAAATACATATTTATAGAAAAATTGCTCAATGTCAGCGTGATATGGTCATTGTTTGCTATTTATTTTGATATTGATGCAGCTTTCGGCGGGGCTAAGTGCTGACCCTAGAGCCAGCGAACGCTCGGTTCGAGTTTGTCACTTCTGCGGCTACAGGGCGCTGTGCCAACGCATGTTTCGCTTTGAGTGGGTCACATCTGCGGCCAAGCGAGTGCTGTGCCAACGCGCAAACGGTCGCTGGCCCCTTCGGGGGAGCTTGTTTTTTAGGACACATGGGGGGAATCGGGCAAACTCGGGCTTCGCCCGGGGACAGCGCCCGATTCTGATCCCCCATGTGCCCTAAAAAACAAGCCCAGCGCCCCGACCGTTTGCGCATTGGCACAGCACTCGCTTAGCCGCAGGGCGAGGTGGTTGCTCGGAGCGGTTGGAAAACTGCTCAGCTTCAGGGCTACAGCATGCTAGCCTGCTGTTTCGCGCTTAAATTCGCACTTTTCATGAAAAATAGTGGCAATGTCAACGTCATATGGTTATAGTGCGCTACGTTTTTTATAGTATCTGGCACTCTACGAGTAGCGTGTCTGCGGTATTAAAACCTAAAAGCGAGCATAGCCCGAGCAGCGTTTTGGCTATCCCGACCGACCGATTTCGGGTACTCCCGCATGAGGGCGCGGCGGGATAGCCAAAACGCTGATCGGGCGCGCTAAAGGCG